>JAGQRL010000201.1 GCA_020425485.1 Rhodospirillaceae bacterium | reverse complement strand
ATCTGCACCGGGTGGAGCGGGAAACCCTGGCCTGGATCGTCGGTGCCGCCCAGACGCTGAAGCGGGTCGATCCGCGCGGTCTCACCCACCGGCCGCTGGAAGGCAAGACGCTGGCGCTGATCTTCGAGAAGCCGTCGACGCGCACCCGCGTGTCGTTCGAGGTCGGCATGCGCCAGCTCGGCGGCAGCGTCGTCATGCTCACCGGGTCGGAACTGCAGCTCGGCCGCGGCGAGACCATCGGCGACACCGCCCGCGTGCTGTCCCGCTATGTCGACGCCATCATGCTGCGCACCTGGGATGAGGACCGGCTGGAGGAAATGGCCGACGCCGCCACGGTGCCGGTGATCAACGGGCTGACGGACACCAGCCATCCGTGCCAGTTGCTGGCCGATGTGATGACCATCGAGGAGCGGCGCGGCAGCGTCGGCGGCCAGGTGGTGGCCTGGACCGGCGACGGCAACAACGTCGCGCGCTCGTGGATCCGCGCCGCCGCGCTGTTCGATTTCGAGCTGCGCATGGCTTGCCCGGAACCGCTGATGCCGCCGGCGGAACTGGTGGCCTGGGCGCATGGCGAAGGTGCGCGCCTGTCGGTCAGCCACGACCCCGATACGGTGGTGCGCGGTGCCGATGTGGTGGTGACGGACACCTGGGTTTCCATGGGCGACAAGGAAGCGCCCTCGCGCCACAACCTGCTGCGGCCCTTCCAGGTGAACGACCGGCTGATGCGCATGGCCAAGCCCGATGCCATCTTCCTGCACTGCCTGCCCGCCCATCGCGGCGAGGAGGTGAGCGACGTGGTGCTGGACGGGCCGCATTCCGCGGTGTGGGACGAGGCGGAAAACCGCCTGCATTCCCAGAAGGCACTGCTGATGTGGTGCCTGGGGGGCGAGAACGACCTGCCCCGCTGACGGCATGACGGCACGGTCCCGCGGGGTGGCCGGATCTGGCAGATGCACCACCTGTGTAGCGGAGGCCGGCTGACCGCCGGCCTTGCCCGCCCGCCAGGCCAAGAGGACCGCGCCCGCCATGCTCCGCCCCGACGACGACACCGCCCAGCCGTTTCAGATCGAGGCGAGCGGCCTGCGCGGCCGCCTGGTTCGCCTGGGCCCGGCGCTCGATGCCATCCTGGCGACCCACGCCTATCCCGCCCCCGTCAGCCACGCGCTGGGGGAGATGGTCGTGGTCTCCGCGGTGCTGTCGAGCCTGCTGAAATATGACGGCATCTTCACCCTGCAGACCTCCAGCAACGGGCCGGTGCGCACGCTGATGGCCGACATCACGTCGGACGGTGCCATGCGCGGCTACGCCCGCTTCGATGCCGACGCCCTGCCGGACGACGATTGGGTGCCGCTGGACGCGCTGCTGGGGCGCGGCCATCTCGCCTTCACCGTCGACCAGGGCACCCACACCGAACGCTACCAGGGCATCGTCGACCTGAAGGGCAGCACGGTGGCGGAATGCCTGCAGCACTATTTCCGCCAGTCCGAACAGATCGATGTGGGGCTGAAATCCGCCCTGATGGCAACGCCGGACGGCTGGCGCGGCGGCGGCCTGCTGGTGCAGCGGCTGCCCGATGCCGCGCCGGACATGCCGAGCGACCATGAGGACGACTGGCGGCGCGCCATGGTGCTGATGGAAAGCTGCACCGATGGCGAACTGGTTGGCCCCGATGTGCCGATCAACGATCTGCTGTTCCGGCTGTTCCACGAGGACGGCGTGCGGGTGTTCACGCCCTCCAGCCTGATGCAGCGCTGCCGCTGCTCGCGCGAGCGGGTGGAGATGATCCTGCGCTCGCTGGATCCGGCGGAGGTGGAAGACCACAAGGTCGATGGCGTGGTCACCATGACCTGCGAGTTCTGCAACACCACCTACACCTTCGATGCGGTCGACCTGGCACGCCTGTTCGCCGACGCCTGAGGGACCCCGCTTGCGGCTGATCCGGCCCCCGCCGGTTACTGGGGTGCCGTCGCCTGGGCGGCGATGGATCCGAACATCACGTCCAGCTCCGCCCCCACGTCCTCCAGGCCCTCGGCATTGTAGGCGGCGAAGGCGGCGGACGGGCGGCGGTAGATGAGGGCGGTGCCGCCGCTTTCGGTTTCCACCAGATAGAACCGCATGGGCGCTTCGAAGCCGGCGGCCACGCTGGCCTGCAGCATGCGCACCGCGTAGTCGTTGCGGAACACGTCCATCACGCCGTTGCTGGGGATGTTGATGCCGCGGTTGGCGGCCCCGCGGCTGGCGCTGGCGCGCATCAGCAGCAGCATCTCGTGGTCGCGAACGGCGGTTTCCAGGCGCGACCACAAGGTGGGGAAGTCGTAGGCGGTGTCGATCCGCACCATCCCGTCATAGGGGAAGTCTTCGGGCTGCTGGGCCGTCGCGGCACCGCCGCACGCCAGCACCGCCACCGCGGCGAGCACTCCGGCCAGTCGTTGCATGGGCGACATGGGGGCCTCCGTTAACGCCGTGTGTGGGTCGACCCACGCGTCAACCCTAGCACGAGTGCCCTACCTGTTGATGAACGTATGAGCGGTGGCCACCGCGTCACCAACACGTGACGGCGGCGTGACCCTCCGGCCCCTTTCTGCCGGGCGTACCGCCACCCATAGTATGGACCGCATCGCCACCAGCGCCGGGGCCCGCCGCCCGTGTTTCCGCCCACCGTATCGCCCACCGATCCCACCCAGCGCATCGTGGTTGCGGTGGCCGGCGGTTTGCTGGTGGCGGGGGCCGGGCTACTGGCGGCATTCGAAAGCCTGCGGATGGCCGGGCTGCTGGTGCTGGGCGGCGCACTGGGCCTCACCCTCTACCACGCCGCCTTCGGCTTCACCGGCACCTGGCGGGCCTTCATCGCCGACCGCCGGTCGGACGGCTTGCGCGCGCAGATGGCCATGCTCGCCATCGCCGTGGTGCTGTTCTACCCGGTGCTGGCCGATGGCGAGCTGTGGGGCCGCCAGGTGGGCGGGTTCGTGGCGCCGCTCAGCACCGCGGTGCTGGTGGGCGCCTTCCTCTTCGGGCTCGGCATGCAGCTTGGCGGCGGCTGCGGCAGCGGCACCTTGATGACGGTGGGAGCCGGCAGCCCGCGCATGGTGCTGACGCTGGGCGGCTTCCTCGCCGGTTCGGTGCTGGCCACCGCCCATCTGGCGTGGTGGCGCGGCCTGCCCGGCTTCCGCCCCGTATCGCTGGTGCGCGAGCTGGGGCCATGGGCGGCCGTGGCGCTGATGTGGGCCGCCTTCGCCGCGGTGGCGCTCGCCGCCTGGCTGGCCGAGCGGCGGCGCCACGGCAGCCCGCGGCCGATCCTGACGGCGGTCGACTGGCGGCGCATCGACTGGCGCCAGGGCCCCTGGCCGCTGCTGGCCGGTGCCGTACTGCTGGCGGTGCTGAACTTCGCGGTGCTCGGCGTGGCCGGCCATCCCTGGGCGGTGACCAGCGGCTTTCTGGTGTGGGGCGGGCAGATCGCCGATGCGCTCGGCCTGCCGATTCGCGACTGGCCGTTCTGGCAATCCAACGGGTGGATGCTGGAGATCTCCGTCTTCGCCCACGCCATCTCCGTCACCGATTTCGGCCTGCTCATCGGCGCCTTCCTCGGCGCCGGGCTGGCGGGGCGCTACCGGCCGAGTCTGCGCCTGCCGGCGCGCAGCATCGCCGCTGCGGTGATCGGCGGGGTGATGCTGGGCTACGGCGCGCGGCTGGCCTATGGCTGCAACATCGGCGCCTATTTCAGCGGCATCGCCTCCGGCAGCCTGCACGGCTGGTTGTGGCTGGTGGCGGCCTTCGCCGGCAACTGGCTGGGCGTGGCAGCACGCCCGCTGTTCGGCCTGGCCGTGGAGCGCAGCGCCGCCGCCATCCCCAAGGCTGCGTAAGGGCAGGGGCCGACATTCAGCCGCGCCGGCCACTTGATTGCGGCGGTTTGCGCGCCAGCATATGGTGAAAGGACGGACGTCCGGAATCCTCCGCATGGCCGCCCGCCTGTGGGAAAGGAATTGCAGATGAAGGTGCGATTGGTCGTGGCCGCCGCCTTGGCGATGCTGGCGCTGGTCGGCTGCACGGACACCGACTTCTCCCCCGACATCATTTCCCGGCCGACAGTGGGCGTGCAATTCGATCCGGCCGCCGTGGAATGCGGCCCCAGCGAGACCGATCGGGCGATCTGCAACTAGGGCGGCGATCCGCTCTCAAGCTCGGCCAGCGTAGACACCGAGTCGGACACTGCCGGGCGGCGGCTGCGAGTCGCGGTTCGTGCATGGGCAGCGCCGCGCAGGGCCGCGAGGTCATGGGCGTTGCGGTCCGCCGCCGCCATGTCCCCCACCTGCCGGGCTTTGCGGACGCGGCTTGCGGCGGCCGCCGCCAGCCGCTCGATCCCCAGCAGGGCCGCCCGCTCGCGCATCCGCCGGCAGGCCGGCCCGGCCGCCGGTACCGCGCCGTCGTAGCGGGCTTCGTCGTTGCGCGTCTTGCCGAGCCAGACGGGCATGGGCGCAGGCTCCTGTATGCGGGCCGCCCGGGCAGCGGGTGGCGATCCGATCATCAGCCTAGTTATAGGAATTTGTTCATAGGTACGCAAGCGGCACGTTTGCCTACTGGCTGGCCCACACCACGCGCGCCATCCACTGGATGTCTTCCGGCGCCAGCACCACATCGGCGTACTCAGGGTTGAAGGAGCGCAGTTCCACACGGCGGGCGGAGCGGCGCGCCAGTTCCTTCACCATCACTTCGCCGGACAATGTCTTGGCCACCACGCGGTCGCCGCGGCGCACGCCGGACTGGGGCGAGACCACGATGGTGTCGCCGGCGCGGTACACCGGCTCCATGCTGTCCCCCGTGATCTCCAGCGCATAGGCGTTGGGATCGCCGATGTCCGGGAACACCACCTCGTCCCACCCGGTACCCAGGGGATAGCCGGCATCGTCGAAGAAGCCTTCGGTGCCGGCCTGGGCGTAGCCGATGATCGGCACGTGGCGCGAACGCCGGTCCGGCACCGCGCCGATCAGGGCGACGAAATCGGCCAGCGTGCAGCCGGTGGCCATGAGAATCTTGGAGATGCTCTCCGTCGACGGCCAGCGCAGCTTGCCCTGGGCGGTGCGCCGCTTTGATGGGTTGAAAGTCGTCGGATCGAGGCCGGCACGCCGCGCCAAGCCGGAGGCGGACAGCCCCTGGCGATGCGCGAGGCGATCGACCGCCAACCAGATATCCGCATGCTCCAGCATGGGAACACTTTCTCACACTTCCCTGAATACGTCCGTAGGAAAATGATCCTTTTCGTTTGACATAGGATAATATGCCCATACCGTGTGGCCCGTCTTGCCGTCCCGTTCGGGCGGCCGCCTGCGGAGGGGATGCGCACCATGCCGAGAGATGGGGAACTGCCCACCACGGCCTCACCGACCGATGAGCGGATCGAGGGCCAGCCCTTCGCCACGGCGGAAGAGGCGTGGTTCTGGCTGATGCGCTGGCGGCGGGCCTGGCTGGACGGTGCCCGGTTCCGCGCCGGCCGGTCCGACCGGCCGCGGCCGTGCGAGCCGGTGGACATCCTGCGCGTGGTCGACCGCCTCTACCGCGCCCGCCGGCTCGACCGCGAGCACCTGGCGGTGCTCGGCCACTACGGCCGCCGCGACATGCCGCCCAGCCCCCGCCGCCCGGCCGAATACCGCGCCAGCCGGCTGTGGGCGGAAGCCATGGAACGGCTGGACGGGGCGCTGCGCCTGAAGGGGCTGGTGGCATGACCGCCGACACGCCCCATCCGGCGGAGGCCGATGCGCCGCGCCCCACCGCCCATGTCGCCTTCAGCGGCAAGGCCGACCTGTGGTGGCTGCGGCTGCTGCGGCCCGGCTTCCGGCATTGCTTCCTGGTGCTCTGCGACGGGCAGCACTGGATCACGCTCGATCCCCTGTTGACGGTGCTGGAGGTGGCGGTCCAGCCGGTGCCAGCCAGCTTCGACCTGCCCGGCTGGTACCGCGAACGCGGCCTCACCGTGCTGCCGGCGCGCATCGGCCCGCCGCCGGCCCGGCCGCTGCTGCTGGCGCCGCTCACCTGCGTGGAGGTGGTGAAGCGCGCACTGGGTATCAGCGACCGCTGGGTGCTCACGCCCTTCCAGCTTTTCCGCCGCCTGGCGCGCGATGCCGCAGCGCCGGCCGCCGGCCGACCCTGAACCCGCTTCCCGCCATCTTGTCCGGAGGTCCCGCCATGGGCGCCCTTTTCAGCTCTCCCTCGCCGTCGCCCCAGCCCGTCGCCACGCTGCCCGATCCCGAACCGGTGGCCGAGGTCGATCCGGAAGAGGAGGAGCGCGAAGCCCGCGAGGCGGCCCAGGAACGCCGGTCGCGCGGCCGCTCCGGCACCGTGTTCACCAGTTGGCGCGGCGTGCTGCTGGAACGCCCCGACCTGCCGCGGCGCAAGACGCTGCTGGGGGAATAGGCCATGGCCATTGCCTCTCCGGGGTCCGCCTCACCAGGGCCGCGCCGCGCCGCCGTCGATACCAATGTCGATGCCGCCGCCGTGCTCGCCCGCTATGCCCGCAGCCGCAGCCGGCGCGAACGCTGGCGCAGCCTGTGGCGCGACTGTTACGCCCTGGTGCTGCCCTACCGCTCGGAGCTGGAGGGCGGCGACCATGCCGGCGACCGCCGCGGCGACCGGGTATTCGACGGCACCGCACCGGATGCCGTGGACCAGCTCGCCGCCAGCCTGCTGGCCCAGCTCACGCCGCCGTGGTCGCGCTGGGTCGGCCTGGTGCCCGGCACGGACTACGCCGCCACCGACCGGGCGGAGGCCCGCGCGCTGCTGGCCGCGGAGACCGAGCGGATGACGGCGACCCTGCACGCCCATATCGACCGCTCCAACTTCGCCGTGGAAATCCACCAGTGCTTCCTGGATCTGGTGGTGGGTGGTACAGCCACCCTGCTGGTGGAAGAAGCGCCGCCGGGCGAGGTGTCGGCCCTGCGCTTCGCCGCCGTGCCGCTGGCCCAGACGGTGCTGGATGAAGGCCCGCGCGGCCGCCTCGACATCGCCTATCGCCGCATCGAGCTGACCAGGGCGGAAGCCGAGGACCGCTTCCCCGGCCTGCTGGCCGGCGCCAGCGGGGCAGAGGCGGCCCCCGATGCCCCCGGCCGGGTGGCCCTGGTGGAAGCGGTGGAGCCGGTGCCAACGGCCGCCGGCGGTGGCTACCGTTATGTGCTGATCCTGCCCGGCGAAGGGGAGGGGGAGGGCGAACCGCTGCTCCTGGGCCAGGCGCGCCTGGCCGAAAGCCCCTTCGTCAGCTTCCGCTGGATGAAGGCGCCGGGGGAGGTGTACGGCCGTTCGCCGGTGATGAAGGCGCTGCCCGATATCCGCACCGCCAACCGGGTGGTGGAGCTGGTGCTGAAGAACGCCTCCATCGCCGTCACCGGCATCTGGCAGGCCGACGACGACGGCGTGCTCAACCCCGCCACCGTGCGCCTGGTGCCGGGCGCCATCATCCCCAAGGCGGTGGGCTCGTCCGGCCTCAAGCCCTTGGAGGCGCCGGGCAACTTCGATGTCTCCCAGCTCGTGCTGGACGATCTGCGCGGGCGCATCCGCCATGCCCTGCTGGCCGACCAGCTGGCCCAGGTGAACGCGCCCAGGATGACGGCGACGGAGGTGCTGGAACGCTCCGCCCAGATGGCCCGCCTGCTGGGTGCCACCTATGGCCGGCTGCAATCGGAGCTGCTGACGCCGCTGGTGCTGCGCTGCCTTTCCATCCTGCGCCGCCGCGGCGAGATCCCCGACCTGGTGGTGGACGGCCGCACGCTGCAGGTGCAGTTCCGCGGCCCGCTCGCCCAGGCCCAGGCGCAGCGCGATGTGCAGAGCACGCTGCACTGGCTGGAAGCCGCGCGTGCCCTGGGACCCGACGCGGCATCGGTGGTGGACGGCACGGCCGCGGTGCGCTGGCTGGCCGAACGCTTCGGCGTGGCCGCCGAACTGGTGCGCACCCTGCCGCCTCCGACGGCGGACGGGGAGGCGGGCGATGCCTGATCCCTTCGACGATCCGGTGCCGGAGCAGGCGGGCACGCCCGAAACCCTGGCTCCTGCCTTCGCCGCCTGCTTCCGCGGGGCGGAGGGCCAGCTCGTGCTCGCCCATCTGCGCGCGCTGACCCGCGACCGCGTGCTCGGCCCCCAGGCCAGCGAAGCGGAGCTGCGCCACCTGGAAGGCCAGCGCGTGCTGGTCCGCCACATCGAAACCCTGGTCGCCCGCGGACGCGAACCGCGGTGAGGCCGCCCCGACCTCTCGTCCTTCCTTGCTGAACGGAGTTCCCGCCATGCCCACGCCGATCCTCGATCCCACCGTCACGCCCACCGGCGCCACGCCCACCACCGTCGTGCCCCCCGCCGTCCCCGCAGCACCGTCCGCCAGCGCGCTGGCCGGGCTCGTGGTGCCGGAGAAGTTCCGCGATCCGCGCACCGGCGAGGTGCGGGTGGATGCGCTGCTGAAGTCCTACCTCGACCTGGAACGCAAGCTGGCGGCCATGGTGCCGGCGCCGCGTGCCGACATGCCGACGGCCGAACGGCGCCGGCTGGAGAGCGCGCTGGGCGTGCCCGGCGACGCCGCCGGCTACCAGGTGTCCTGCCCGCACGGCCTCTTCCAGCCGGACCCGGAGATCAACGCCAAGCTGCACGCAGCCTCCTTCACGTCCGACCAGGCCCAGCTCGTCTACGACCTGGCGGCGGAACGGCTGATCCCGCTGGTGCGCGAGCTGGCCGCGGAGTTCCAGGCCGACCGCGAGATCGAGCGGCTGGTGGCCTATTTCGGCGGTGCCGACCGCTGGCGGGAGGTCTCGCGCCAGATGCTCGCCTGGGCCCGGCGCAACCTGCCGCAGCCGGCGGTGGACGGGCTGTCGACCTCCTTCGATGGGGTGCTGGCGCTCTACAAGATGATGACCAGCGGCGAGGCGGGGCCGATGCGCACCGGCGGTGCGGATGCCGCGGAGCCGCTGGACGAGACGGCCCTGCACGCCATGGCGGGGTCGCGACCCGCGCTACTGGCGCGATCGCGACCCCGCCATGGTGCGCAAGGTGACCGACAGCTTCCGCCGCCTCTACGGCGAGGACGCCCAGGGCTAGAAGACGGTCCGCTTAGCCTCGTTCGGCAGGCCGGCTGGTCCAGCGCGACAGGATCGCCTGCACCGGCCGGCCGGCGCCGGGGATGTCCCAGTGGTCGTGCTCGCTGTCGATCAGCGCCACCGTGCCGGGGCCGAGCCGGGCCGGCACTTCGGTGGCCCGGGCGATGCCGGCGGTGCTCAGCCGGTCGGCCAGTGTGGCCATGGCGTCGGCACAGCGGCTGCCGGAAACGGCCACCAGCCAGCCGCGCCCGTCCAGGCACCACTCGGCCACCGTATCGAAACCACCGAACAGGGCATCCAGCACCACGATGCCGGCCACCCGCTGGCCCAGGCCGCCATGGATGAGGCTCGACTCCAGCGCCCGCCAGCCGCCGGAAAAGCCGGCGAGCACCAGGGGCAGGGCTTCGATCTGGGCTGCGGACGTGCCGGCCAGTTCGGCAAGCTGCGGCGTGGCTTCGGCGATCAGGGCGGCGGTGCCGCCGGGCCGGCCGAGCTTGCCGGGGTAGCTGTCTGCCACCTCCAGGCCGAG
>JAGQRL010000200.1:2218-9570 GCA_020425485.1 Rhodospirillaceae bacterium | reverse complement strand
GCATGGTCGGCATCGCGCGGCGACGGGTTGGGCACGCCGAACACGCACAGCGCACCATCGCCGATGAACTTGTCCACCACCCCGCCATGGGCATCCACCGTATCGGACACATAGGTGCGGTAGCGGCTGAGCAGGGCGGACAGCTCCCCCGGATCCATGCCTTCGGCCAGGCGGGTGAAGCCGCGGATGTCGACGAACATCACCGCCACCGGCTGATGGCGGCCGGCGCGCGCCGCGGCGGCTTCCGGCCCCGTCAGCCATTCGGCGATGCGCGGCGGCAGGTAGCGCGTCAGGTAGGCGCGGCTGCGCGCATCCTCGATCGCTTCCAAGAGGCGGCGCCGGTTGCGCAGCACCGCCAGCACCAGCACCAGCACCGCACAGGCCACCATGGCGAAGCGCACGATGTTGGGCGGCGCATCGAACAGGCGGTCCAGGTGCTCCGGCGACACCGAGGCGACGTTCTGGAATTCCGCGGCCACGGTGCCGGCGGCGAACAGGGCCGCCAGCACGCCCACCCCGGTGAAGATCTGCAGCCACGGGTCGTAGCGCAGCACGCCGTACACCAGCAGTACCGGCACCAGCCAGGCCACCGGGAAGGCGGCCACGTAATTGCCCGTCACCCCCAGGTTGTCGATGGTGGTCAGCGTGTTGAAGAACAGGAAGGCCATGTCCAGTGCTGCGAACACCCAGGCCATCCAGGGCCGGTAGCTGCGCGACCGGCTGGCCAGCAGCGATGCCAGCCCGACCAGGAAATACGCCCCCAGGGTGGCCAGCGCGAAGGCCACCTGGATGTCGATGGGGGAGAAGCGGGAGTCCTCGTCGTGGCCGCCCAGGGCCAGCACCAGCGTCACCGCCAGCACCAGGGCCAGCACCATGCGCAGCACCGACACGGTCTGCTCGGCGCGCACCTCGGCGGCCTGCATCATGGCGACGGCCTGGGGGTCGCGCGGAGACATGGCGACCGGCGTCAGCTCTGGCCGTCTAGGCCGGGCGGCGGACCTTCGTAGTCACCGTGCCCCATGGCAACGGCGCAGCACGCCAGGCGCACCGTCTTGGGGATCTCGATGGGGGCGCCGTCGCGCTCGCCCTTCTCATAGTACTGGACGACCCGGCGTTTGAGGCCGAGCGCGCGGGCGGCATCCTTCTGGGAAAGGCCCAGGGATTTGCGCCAGCGCTTGAAGGTGGCCGGGGTCATGGGATGCCGTCGGCTGGTGGGAGGGGCCACGGCCGAGCACCGTGTCACGAATATGTCTAGCGCGCGGCGGCCCCGATGAAAACTCGAAATGCGCACTGGGTGCGCAAAACCTCTTGAAGGGGCGCACTGTGTGCGCTATATACTTCGCTTAGGGAGGAACCGTGGCGATGAGCGAAATCGTTTACGTCTATGGCAATCGGGCGTTCAGTTCGGCGGCGGCAGCCGGCCACCACCCGCGCCTGCGTGAACGCCTGTCTCGCCAGGTCCTGTCGCTGCAGCCGGGTGCACGCCTGCTGTTCCACGTCACCACCCCGTGGATCGATCGGTTGACCGTCGACGAGGTGGAGATGTGCCGCATCGTCGCCAAGCATCCCGAAGCCAAGGTGGACGTGCTGCCCATCGAACAGGCCGGCGCCTCCGCCTGATCGGGTACCCTGCCGAACGAAAAAGGCCGCCCTGGGGCGGCCTTTGGCGTTTTCGGGGGAAGCGGCGCCCCGGGGGCCGAAGCCTACCCGGCCGCCACCGGGCGCGGGCAGGTCACGCCGGTGCCCGCCAGCCCGCAATAGCCGCCGGGGTTCTTGTCCAGATACTGCTGGTGATAGTCCTCGGCGTAGTAGAACTCCGGCGCCGGCCCGATCTCGGTGGTGATGGCCGCCATCCCGGCCTGCCCCAGCGCCGCCTGGAAGGCCTGGCAACTGGCGGTGGCGTCCTCGGTCTGCGCTTCGCTGGTGGTGTAGATCACCGAACGGTATTGGGTGCCGACATCGTTGCCCTGGCGCNNNGTGGGGTCGTGGTTCTCCCAGAACAGGTTCAGCAGGTCGCGGTAGGAAATCCGGGCGGGGTCATAGATCACCCGCACCACCTCCGCATGCCCGGTGCGGCCGGTGCACACTTCCTGATAGGTGGGGTTGGGGGTGCTGCCGCCGGCATAGCCGACCGCGGTGGAAACCACCCCCGGCTGCTGCCAGAACAGGCGCTCGGCCCCCCAGAAGCAGCCGAGCCCGAACACCGCTTCCTCCGTCCCCTCCGGGAAGGGCGGCTTCAGCGGCGTGCCAAGCACCACATGCGTGTCCGCCACCGCCATCGGGGCGGCCCGGCCCGGCAGGGCCTGCTCGGACGTGGGAATGGTCATCGGCTTGCGGTCGAACGGCCACATGGCACGGATCCTTCACGACACAACGGGCTTGCGTTCCCAAGAGATGGGACCCCTGCGCCCGCCGCCAAGATGCTGCCGGGGCGGGCAAGGCCGCCCGGCGATCACGGTGTCGTCAGGATCTCCAGCACGGTGTCGTTGGCGGCGTCCTCGGCCAGATCGGGATGGTGGCGCCACAGCGCATCCACCGCCGCCAGCAGGGCGTAGTGGCGCGTGGCGCCTTCGCCGCACAGATGGCGGTAGACGTGGCGCACCTGGCGGCACGCCTCGGCACCCGGCACCAGGCCGGCCGGTGCGGACCGGTGCTCCAACACACCGCCAGAAGCGACGCGGGACAATGCGGTAACGGCCATGTGCGGCGTCCTCTCCTCGGGGTGACCGGCCGTTGCGGCGGCCCTGGGGGCGTGGATGCCCCGTCTCCCTCCTTGCCAAGTCAACAGGAGAGATGCTGCGCAGTCAACATAAAAGAATCCTTATATTTCTTGGTGCGACGGTTTCTGGCCCGTGTGCGGCGCACACCGCCAGCGCTTGCCGGAACCCGCCGGCAGGGCCATGTGTAGGTTAAACGTTCTCCGCAGCGGTCCTCATGATCAGGTACATGATGCGGTGCCCGGCGGGTCACCGCTTTGAAGGCTGGTTTTCCAGCAGCGACGCGTTCGCGCAGCAGGCTGCGGCCGGCGCCATCGCCTGTGCTGTGTGCGGCGACACGCACATCGAACGCGCGCCCATGGCGCCGCAGGTGCTGCGCCATGCCGGCCGGGGCTCGCAGGAA
The DNA here is from genome assembly GCA_020425485.1 of Rhodospirillaceae bacterium. GTDB lineage: Bacteria > Pseudomonadota > Alphaproteobacteria > DSM-16000 > Inquilinaceae > JACKIH01. The sequence continues at coordinate 6,450 of JAGQRL010000200.1, read as the reverse complement.
CCCGAACCGGCGGCCCCCCAGGGCGAGGGAACCGGTGCCGCTCCTGCCGCCAGCGGCGGCGACCTGGCCGGCGCCCAGGGCAAGGCGGCCATGGTGATGTCTGCCCTGATGCAGCAGATGCGGGCGTTGCGCGCCAAGGTGGAAGCCACCTGCGACTATGTGGGCGACGACTTTCCGGAGGAGGCGCGGCGCATCCACTACGGCGAGGTGGAAGAGCGCGGCATCTACGGCGAAGCCACGCCGGAAGAGGCCGAGGCGCTGAAGGACGAAGGCGTGGAGGTGTCCCGCATCCCCTGGCTGCCGCGCGACAACTAGATCGGTTTCTGTCTAGGCTGCCCCGGCCTACTCCCCCACCCGGCCGCCCTTATGGGCCGTGCCGCGGGCGATGGCGCCAGTAGGTCGCGGCATAGATGATCAGCGCGAGCACCGAGATGATCGCCACCGCGGTGACGATCGGCGTGGTGGTGCCGTCGTACACCCACACGACGATGTGGCTGCCCAGGAAGGCGCAGCCCATGGTGATGGTGCCGAGCATCGAGGCCACCGAGCCGGTGGCGCGCGGGCTCACCGAAAGCGCCCGCGTCATCATCGGCGCCAGCGCCAGGCCGATGCCGAAGGTGTAGGCGCCGAAGGGCACCACGAAGGCCAGGTAGCCGCCATAGCCGGCCCAGGCCAGTGCCATCATCACCACCGCGGACCCGGCCACCAGCACCAGCCCCGACACCAGGAAGGGCCGCGGCCCCAGCCGGCCGATGAAGCGTGTGGTGATCACCAGGCCGATCACGTAGACGACCACGATGGCCGCCTGGGTGAGGCCGAATTCCCGCGCCGAATAGCCCATCACGTCGATGATCAGGAACGGTGCGGCGGTCACGTACAGCATCAGGCTGCCGAACACGAGGCCGGCGCACAGCACCGGGCCCAGGAAGTCGCGGGTGTAGAGGATGCTGAGATACATCCGCAGCACCGGGCGGAGCTGCAAGGCCCGGCGGGTGCGCCTGACATTGCTTTCCGGCAGCACCAGGAACAGCGCCAGCAGGGCCGCCCCGGCCAGCGCCAGCACCAGGAAGAAGTTCCAGCGCCAGCCGAACTGGATGAGGATTTCCGCGCCGATCACCGGCCCCAGCGCCGGCGCGATGCCTTCCGCCATGGCGATGTACGCGTTCAGCCGCGTCACGCGCGTGTCGTCGTACAGGTCGCGTACGGTGGCGCGCGAGGTCACCGTCAGGCTGCACACCGTCGCCCCCTGGAGGAAGCGGCCGACCATCAGCATCTCGATGCTCAGGGCCGCCGCACAGGTCAGCGTGGCCAGCAGGAAGCCGATGCCGCCCAAGAGCAGGATCGGCCGCCGGCCATAGCCGTCCGACAGCGGCCCGTAGAACAGATTGGCGATGCACACACCGGCGAAATACGAGGTCATGGTGAACTGCACGTCGCCCGCACTCACCTGGAACACCCCTTCCAGGATCGGCAGGCTGGGCAGATAGGCATCTGTAGCCAGCAGGCCGGCCAGCGCGTAGGCGACGAGCAGAAACGGCAGGACCGGGGGTGGAGTGGGGCGTTTGCGCAGCATGGTCCGTCGGGTAGCGGGCGGACGGTCGGGACTCCGGGGGCTACCGTACCGACCGGGAATGGGTGCGGAAACCGTCTACATCCGAAAGGTGGGAGCGGGCTTCCGGTTCACAGACTGCCCGGGGCTCCAACCGGGCCGAGCAACAGGCTCATCAACAGGAACGACAGCAGCATCGAGGCCATAATGAAGAGAACGAGATGCTTGCCGCGATGTTCCTGGGGCAGGTGTAGCGCGATCGGCGTCGTCCTGTACATGAGCACGAAGCTGTAGACCAAACCGGCCAGGCCGAGCAGCGGCCCCAGCACCGGCAGCGGAAACAGCGCCTCGGCGATGAACAGGGGTGTCATGCTGAGGCCGAGCAGGGTGAAGGCAGCGTTGAAATTGCGCGAACCGCCGAACATCTGCGACAGCAGGGCGGCCAGCCCCGCCAGGATCCACAGCACCACCAGGCTGCCGACCACGCGGAAGACGAACAGGATGGCCACGTCCGTCAGCCCCGGGCGCAGCACCATGCCGCCGATGTGGATGGGGAAAAGAAAGCTGAGCACGGCGACGCAGGCGGCACTGGCCACCAGCAGCGGCAGCACGTGTTCGCGCACCACAACCATGGCGGGCGGCACCGGCGTTACATGGGCGCGCATGGTCTCTTCCGGTGCCTGCAGCATTCCGGCGATGCGCTGCCTCAGGGCTTGGATGTCGACCACGCCTCTCCCTCCGCGCCGTCGTCCGGGCGGCCCCACACCGCACCCGGCTGTCCTTTGCCCCACAACATAGGCACGGCCGCCGCCAATTGCGACGCACCGCGGCCGGTGGCTTGCCATGCAGCAGGCTTGGTGCCATGCCTCGGCGATGGCACAGCGCCGCGTCAAACCATCGGAAATCGAGCTGGAAATCGCCGAGATCGGCAACCGTGGCGATGCCATCGCGCACTGGCAGGGCACCACCGTCTACGTGCCCGGCGGCGCCCCCGGCGACCGGCTGCGCGTCCGCCTGGCGGGCAAGATCGCCGGCGGCGCCCTGGTGGCCGAACCCTTGGAGCTGGTGCACCCCGGCCCGGCCCGGCAAACCCCGCCCTGCCGCCATTTCGGAGCCTGCGGCGGCTGCCGGCTGCAACACATCGACGATCCCACCTATGCGGCCTGGAAAACCGGCCAGGTGGCCCGCGCGCTGGCCCATCGCGGGCTTGATGCCATCGCCGTGGCCCCCCTGGTGCGCACCCCGCCCGATGGCCGCAGGCGCGCCCGGCTGGCCGCCCGGCGCAGCGCCAAGGGGGTGTTCCTGGGGTTCCACGAAGGGCGCAGCCAGCGCATCGTCGACCTTGCCGAATGCCACATCCTGGAACCCCGGCTGTTCGCCCTGCTGGACCCCTTGCGCGCGGTCCTGGCCGAGGTGCTGGCACCGGCGGAACCGTGCGGGCTGATGGCCTGCGCGCTGGACGACGGCATCGACCTGGTGATCGAAGCCGCCCGCCCGCCGGACCTGGCAGCCCGGGAAACGCTGGCCGCCTTTGCCCACACCCAGGATCTCGCCCGCCTTTCCTGGCGCATCGGCGAGGGCGAGGCGGAGCCCGTGTGCGCCCGCCGCAGCGCCGTGCTGCGCCACGACGGCGTGGCCGTGGCGGTGCCGCCGGGGCCGTTCCTGCAGGCCAGCCGGGCGGCCGAAGCGGTGCTGACCGCTGCGGTGGTGGAGGCGCTGGATGGCCGCCAGCGGGTGGCCGACCTGTTCTGCGGCCTCGGCGCCTTCGCCCTGCCGCTCGCCCGCCATGCCCGGGTGCTGGCGGCGGACAGCGATGGGGCCGCGGTGGCCGCCCTGGCGGTGGCGGCCCAGGCTGCCGGCCGGCCGGTCGAGGCGCACGCCCGCAACCTCTACAGCCGCCCCCTGGGCACGCCCGAGCTGGCCGCGCTCGACGCCGTGGTGCTCGACCCGCCGCGCCTGGGGGCGCGCGATCAGGTCGCAGCCCTCGCGGCCTCCCCGGTCCCGGTGGTCGCCATGGTGTCGTGCAACCCCGCCACCTTCGCCCGCGATGCCCGGCTGCTGGTGGATGGCGGCTACGCCTGCCCCTCGGTGATGCCGGTCGACCAGTTCGTCTGGTCGCCCCATGTGGAGTTGCTGGGAATCTTTCGACGCTGAAGCTTCCTCGCGTCGATCTGCGACATATCAATGCTTTGGTCACATTGCCGTGGAGATATGGTCCGATCGGAGGTTCGCGCTCCATCGCCGCCCGGCCATGGCGTGCCGGCCCATTGGAGGCGAACCCGCACCACGCAACCGTGGACCACAACATGACCGGTTCGACCGAGGGCGATGAGTTGCTGGCGGATGATTCCCTTCCGCCCGGTGGCGCCCTGGACATGGACGGGCTGGCCGCCGAGCTGCCGGCCGATGCCCGCGTGCGCGGCGCTGCGGAGCTGCAGGCCCTGGTGGCCGGCATCGCCGCCGCGCCGCACGATCCCACCCGCGCCTGGGCCGAACTGATCGCGCCGGACCTGTCGGCCGATCTGGTGGCGCGCCTGGCGGCGGTGATCCAATCCCTGCGTCCGCCACCGCTGGCCCCCGATCCGGGACGCCTGGACCGGCTGCGCGAGGAACTGGCCCGCCGCGGGCTCGACGGCTTCGTGATCCCGCGTGCCGACGAGTACCAGGGCGAATACGTGCCGGC
>JAGQRL010000200.1:0-2206 GCA_020425485.1 Rhodospirillaceae bacterium | reverse complement strand
GCCTGGCTCACCGGCTTCACCGGCTCGGCCGGCTACGCCGTGGTCACCCAGCGCCACGCCGTGCTGTTCGTGGACGGCCGCTACACCCTGCAGGCCGATGCCCAGGCCAAGCCGCTGGGCTTCGAGGTGTGCCACCAGGCCACCTGCCCCTTCGACCAGTGGCTTGCCGATGTGCTGGAACCGCGCCAGCGCCTCGGCTTCGATCCCTGGCTGCACACGGTGGGCTGGCTGGAAAAGACGCGGAAGACCTGCGAGGACCTGGGTGCTGAACTGGTGGGGGTGACCGACAACCCCATCGATGCCCTGTGGACCGGGCGGCCGCTGGCCCCCTTGGGTGCGGTGCTGCCCCACCCGGTGGACTATGCCGGCGAGCCGTCCTCCGCCAAGCGCGCCCGCATCGCCGATCTGCTGGCGAAGGAAGGCGACGGGGCGGCGGTGATCACCGCACCCGATGCCATCGCCTGGCTGCTCAACCTGCGCGGCGGCGACGTGCCGCACACGCCGCTGCCGCTGGGCTTCGCGGTGATCGAGGCGACGGGCCGCGTCGACCTCTTCATGGATGGCCGCAAGCTCACGCCGGCCGCCTGGGCGCATCTGGACAACGCCGTCACCCTCAACCCGCCCGAAGAGCTGGGGGCACGCCTGGATGCGCTGGGCGAACAGGGCTTGCGGGTGCGGCTGGATGCCGGGGTGGCCAACGCCTGGGTGCTGGAACGCCTGCACCGCGCCGGGGTGGCGATCCGCCGCGACAGCGATGTCTGCGCCCTGCCCAAGGCGTGCAAGAACGCCACCGAGCTGGAGGGCACGCGCGCTTGCCACCGCCGCGACGCGCTGGCCATGTGCCGCTTCCTCCACTGGGTGGCGGTGGAAGCGCCGCGCGGCCGCCTGACCGAGCTGGACGTGATCGCCGAGATCGAGCGCCAGCGCAGCCGCTGCCCGCTCTCCCGCGGCGTCAGCTTCGATACCATCGCCGGCTTCGGGCCCAACGGCGCCGTGGTGCATTACCGCGCCTCGCCGGCCACCAACCGCGTGGTGGCGCCCGACGGGCTGCTGCTGGTGGACTCAGGCGGCCAGTATCTCGACGGCACGACGGACATCACCCGCACCGTGGCGGTGGGCCGGCCCAGCGATGCCATGCGCCGCCACTTCACCCTGGTGCTGAAGGGCCACATCGCCGTGGCCACGGCGCGCTTCCCGGAAGGCACCACCGGTTCCCAGCTCGATCCCCTGGCCCGCCAGTTCCTGTGGCGCCAGGGGCTGGATTTCGACCACGGCACCGGCCACGGCGTCGGCAGCTACCTGTCGGTGCACGAAGGCCCGCAGCGGGTGTCCAAGGCGCCCAACACGGTGGCGCTGCGGCCGGGCATGATCCTTTCCAACGAGCCCGGCTACTACGCCGACGGCGCCTACGGCATCCGCATCGAGAACCTGATCGTCGTGCGGCCGAGCTGCCACCTGCCACCGGAAGCCCGGCCGAGCCTGGAGTTCGAGACGCTGAGTTTCGCCCCCATCGACCGGGCGCTGATCGACACCGCGATCCTGACGCCGCCGGAAATCGCCTGGCTGGATGCCTACCACGCCGCGGTGTGGGAGAAGGTGTCGCCCCAGCTCGACCCGGCGGAAACGGCCCTGCGCGACTGGCTGCTGGCAGCCACCGCCCCGCTGGACTAGGTGCCGGAGGCGGCTAGCCCACCGCGGCCTTGAGCGGAGAGTCGGTGGCCAGTTCGACGGGGCCGAGCGGGCGGTCGTGCTTCAGCGCCGCGATGGCAGCGCGCGCCTTCGCCACCTCGCCCAAGTCGATGGAGGCCGCCACCACGCCGGGCTCCGTGCCGCCATCGGCCAGCACCCGGCCCCAGGGGTCGACGATCAGCGAATGGCCGTAGGTCTGGCGGCCCTGGTCGTGGGTGCCGGTCTGCGCCGGCGCCACCACGAAGCAGCCGGTCTCGATCGCCCGGGCGCGCAGCAGCGTGTGCCAGTGCGCCTCGCCGGTCTGCCGGGTGAAGGCGGCCGGCACCGTGAGGATCTCCGCCCCGGCCTGGGCAAGTGCGCGGTAGAGATAGGCAAAGCGCACGTCGTAGCAGACGCTCATGCCGATGCGCGCCTTCGGGATATCGGCCACCACGGCCCGGCTGCCCGGCCGGTAGGTGGCGCTTTCCCGGTAGGTCTCGCCGTCCGGCAGGTCGACGTCGAACATGTGGATCTTGTC
>JAGQRL010000199.1 GCA_020425485.1 Rhodospirillaceae bacterium | reverse complement strand
TCGGTGAGCTTGAGCTGCTTGGTGACGTCGGTCACCCAGCCGGCACCGAAGCTCTCCCAGCTCAGCATGTCGACGCCGCGGCTGCCGAGCAGGCACCACAGGGCCATTTCCACCGCCCCGGTGTCCGATGCCGGCACAACGCCCAGCACATAGTCGTCGGGCAGGCCCAGTACGGCGCGGCTCTTGTCGATCACCGCGGCCAGCTTGCCCTTGCCCAGCTTGGAGCGGTGCGACCGGCCGACCGTGGCACCGGCCAGCACGTCCACCGACCAGCCCGGCCGTTTGGCGCACGGACCGGAAGAGAAATTCGGATTGGCGGGCCGGCGGGCAGGTTCGGTCATGGGGGGCAGCTCCACGCAGTGGCGAGGCGAGGCGAGGCGAAAAACAGGGACGGTTCGAGCGGCGAACAGGCCCTGAACTCATAAGCTCGATTGCTGATCCGTCAACCGTGCCCCCCGCCTAGTTGACCCGCGGCGAGGCCATGGCTACATCCCAGAGAGCCGGTTGCACTGCAGCATCGACCAGCCGGGGCGTCGATGCAACGGTTGCCTGCCGCCCACGGACACACCCGGCAAGGAGCAAGACCCGATGGCGCTGTCGCCGCCGCGAGAGCGGGAGCCGATCCACACTCGTACGATCACCTGCCAGGGCTATCGCCGCACCGATGGGCTGTGGGATGTCGAAGGCCACCTGAAGGACGTGAAGTCCTACGCCTTCAAGAACAACGACCGCGGCGAGATCAAGCCGGGCGAGCCGATCCACGAGATGTGGCTGCGCATTACGGTGGACGACCGCTTCACCATCATCGATGCGGAAGCCTCCACGGTGGCCGGGCCGTTCAATGTCTGCGGGGCGATCAACCCGGCCTATTCCCAGCTTATCGGCCTGCGCATCACGTCGGGCTTCACCCGCCAGGTGAAGGAGCGCCTGGGCGGCGTGCACGGCTGTACCCACCTGACCGAACTGGTCGGCTCCGTCGCCACCGCGGCGTTCCAGACGATCTTTCCGATCCTTGCCCGGCTGGGCGAGGACAACCCGCCTCCCGAGCCCAAGACGAAGCGGCCGCCGCCCCTGCTGAACACCTGCCATGCGCTGGCGAGCGACGGTGCCATCGCCGAGGAGCATTGGCCGGACTACTACACCGGGGAGCGCCAATCCGCCCGCAGCCAGGACGCCGGGGACGATTGAGAGACCGTTCGAAAACGGGCCAGGAGGCCCGTTTTCGCGGCGGTTCCGGCAGCGGTCCCGGCAGCAGTTCCGGCAGTCGGGCGGGCAGTCGGACAGGCAGTCGGGCGGGCCAGGGCAGTCTCAAACGGACACCGACCGCACTCAGGCCGATGCGGCCACCGCCAGGGCCGGAGTTCGCGGCATCAGGTCCAGGGCACGCCCCTTAGAGGCTTCGCGGAAATAGGTGAGGAGCGCCACCCGCACCGCGGCGGTGAGCGACGATGCACAGCGCTGCTGATCGACCAGCGAGCAGAAATCGTGGATGGACAGAGCTTCGCGGCGGCAGATTTCATCCAGCGCCTCCCACATCTCCGGCTCCAAACGAATGCTCGTGCGATGTCCGTCGACGGTGATATTTCTGCTGAGCAGGGTGCTTGTCATCGCTCCGACCACTCCAATTGCTTGAACCCCCGGTAGGACCGACCGCTCCACGGGAGCGCGCCCCACCACGATGGCAAAATCTAATCGAATATCCGCGTATTGCAATACGGATAATCATCCCGAAAAAATGTAGGTTATGGATGTTTCCTAAAACTCATGCATACTTTGGTATGAAATTGCAGTAGCGCCGGCGCGCCGCCCGTTTGGCTGCCGAACGATAGCGCCAACGCGCCGTTGGGGCCATGCCGTCCGGCGTGACGAGCCGGAGCCCAGCCGCTGCTGGCTAGCCGGCTGCGGCAGTTGGGTTGGGGCCGCCGGACCGCGCGGCCGCCTAGCCGCCGTGGACGAGCTGGATGATCTGGTGGCGCGTGAGGATGCCGGTGGGCTCGTCGCCGATCGACTCCTGATAGGCGCGAATGGCGGCATGGGTGCCGGGGCCGAACACCCCGTCGATGGCCCCGCCATAGAGGCTGAGCCGCTGCAGGGCCGCCTGGATTTCCCGGCGTTCGTAGTCGCCCAGCACCTCTTCGGACGGTGCCGGCACCTCGCGGCTGAAATGCACGATCTCGGCAATGCCTTCGCTGTAGCGGATGCCGATCAGGTCATCGGCCGCGCCGATGAAGTAGACGGTGCCGCCGTGCACCTCGTTGAAGCAGTAGGACCACAGGGTCGCCACCGGCCCGTCGCCCTCAGGCCAGGCTGCCAGGATGCGGTCGGCAATCGGCGCGCCGTCTTCGTCGGTCAGGCCGCCGTCGCTGACCGGCCTGTCGAGACCCAGAAACTCCACGAACTCGGCGCGCGTGCGGGTGGAGAAGTCATGCTCGAAGGCGTTGGGGCAGTTCGTGGGATCGATGGCCCAGCTATCGCCGCCGGAAATCATCGTCACCGTCTCCGGGCCGATGTCGATGGCCTGCCAGTCGTTCTCCTGCCAGATGCCGCCAAGGGCTTCGTAGCCTTCGGGCTGGGCCGTCGCCGGTGCTGCGGCCAGCAGCGCTAGGGCCGCACCGAAGATCGCGGCGAACCTGGGTCCGGTCGTCTGCATCACAAAGCCCCCCTCTCGGCCGATCTTGCCGCAGCAGCCATCCCGTCGGGTGCGGTGATCGCACACCCGGGGCTGTTGCGGCACCGATCCCCTGACTGACACCGCGATATGGCAGAAATGGGTGCCCCAGGGTGACCTGAGGGTGGTCGAAGGGTGGAAAAGCGCCCCGCCCGCTACCCGGCTGCGGCCTCTTCCGGCGTCAGCGTGATCAGCGCCAGGGCGTGGACGCGCCCGGCCATCTCCTCGGCCAGCACGCCGTAGACCAGCCGCTGGCGTTCCAGGCGCGACTTGCCGGCGAAGGCATCGGACACCACGGTGACGTTGAAGTGGCTTTCGCCGCGGCCGTCGTGGCCGGCATGGCCGGCGTGGCGGTGGCTGTCGTCAACGATGTCCAGGCGCTCAGGCGACAAGGCAGCATTTAGTTTTCGGTCGATGCTCTGGGCCACGGGGCCGGTCATACTGGATGTCCCTTTCGGTCGGTGGGCGGGCAGTGCCGGGCGCCCTCAGCCGCGGCCGGGGCCGCCCTCTGCAAGACCATATGGCATCGCCGGGCAGCTCCCGCCACACCCCGATCGGCCGGCCCCGCCCCGGCCCCCCATCCACAACCCGCCGAGCCGCCATGCCGCCGTCCTCCTCCACCCCGCTGTCGCCCCGCGCCGCCGTGATCATGCTGGGGCTGGTGGTGCTGGTGTGGGGGGTGAACTGGCCGGTGATGAAGACGGGGCTGCAATATATCGGCCCCATGACCTTCGCCGCCGCGCGCATCGGCCTTGGCGGGCTCACCATGTTCATCGGCCTGGCGGTGACCGGCCGGCTGGTCTGGCCCACCCGCCACGACCTGCCGCTGATCCTCTCCGTCTCGCTGCTCCACATGGTGGGCTTCCTCATCCTGGTGAACATCGGGCTGCTGTTCGTCGATGCCGGGCGGTCGGCGATCCTCGCCTACACCACGCCGCTGTGGGTGGTGCCGGTGGCGGTGTGGGTTCTGGGCGAGCGCCTGTCACGCCTGAAGATCGCCGGGCTCGTCATCGGGCTGGCCGGCGTCGGCGTGCTGTTCAACCCGCTGGGCTTCGACTGGAGCGACCCCGACACGCTGATCGGCAATGGCTGCCTGATGCTGGCGGCCCTGCTGTGGGCGCTCGCCATCCTGCACATCCGCGCCCACCGCTGGGTGAACGGGCCGATTGCCCTGTCGCCCTGGCAGTTCCTGGTGGGCTCGCTGCTGCTGGTGCCGCTGGCCTTCGTGCTGGAAGGCGACCGGCCGATCACCTTCACTCCGGAGCTGATCGCCATTCTCGCCTTCAACGGGCCGATCGCCTCGGCCTTCGGCTTCATCGCGCAGATCCTGGTGGCGCGCTCGCTGCCGGCCGTTACCACCTCGCTCGGTCTGCTGGCGGTGCCGATGGCCGGGCTTCTGTTTTCCGCATGGCTGCTGGGCGAGACCATCGACCTGACGCGCGGCCTCGGACTGGTGCTGATCATCGGCGGGCTGGCCCTGGTGGCCTGGGCCGACCGGCCCCGCGCCGCCCCCCGGAGCGACTGAGGGCGGGGCTGCCGGAGGGGCTGTCGGAGGGGCTGCCAAAGGGGCCAACAGAGGCCCTATCAGAGGGCTGCCCAGCCGGCGCCGCAGCTTGTTTCACCCACCCCTTGAGACCATACTCGCCCTCATGATGAACAAGTCGTCCAAACAGGCCGCCTTCAAGCTGGATCCGCTGTTTGCGGACGACCGGCCGCAGGTGCGCTGTTGCGATGCGCCAGGCTGCACGGAACCCGGCGAATACCGGGCGCCGAAGTCGCCGGACCGGCTGAACGACTACAATTGGTACTGCCTGGAACACGTGCGCGCCTTCAACGAGGCGTGGAACTACTGCGCCAATCTGGACGACGACGATGTGGAGCGAATGGTCCGCGCGGACACCTGCTGGCAGCGGCCCTCCTGGCCGTTCGGCTCCTGGCAGGCGGCGGAAAACCGGATGCGCGACCGCATCCGGCGCACCTACGGCGACGGTACGGAATTCCCCGGCGGCCACGGCCAGTCCCGCCACCACCACGGCGATCCCGCACGCACGGCCCGCAGCGAAGAGGACAAGGCGTTCGAGGTGCTGGACCTGAGCCCGCCGGTGGACTTCGCCACCGTCAAGGCACGCTACAAGGCCCTTGCCAAGCGCTACCACCCGGACATCAACGGCGGCAATCGCGAGGCGGAGGAGAGGTTGAAATCGATCAACTGGGCCTATACTACCCTTCGCAACGCTTACGCAGCTTGACTGCAGCGCGCTCCGGCAGCGGTGCCGGTGCGGCCCCCCGAAGACACCCATGGTCACGTTCCCATGACAAACGCGCAGTGGAGTGAGTCCACGCCCGATATCCAGGTTTCGGTCCGTCAGACCTTCGGGTTCGACATGGACATGCAGGTTCCGGCCTTCAGCGAACCCAACGAGTACGTCCCGGATATCGATGAGACCTACCGGTTCGACCGGGCGACCACGCTGGCCATCCTGGCCGGCTTCGCCCACAACCGGCGGGTGATGATCCAGGGCTNNATCACGGCACCGGCAAATCCACCCATATCGAGCAGGTGGCGGCCCGGCTGAACTGGCCGTGCGTGCGCATCAACCTGGACAGCCATATCAGCCGCATCGACCTGATCGGCCGCGACGCCATCGTGCTGCGCGACGGCCAGCAGGTGACCGAATACCGCGAAGGGCTGCTGCCCTGGGCGCTGCAGCACCCCTGCGCCCTGGTGTTCGACGAATACGATGCCGGCCGGCCCGACGTGATGTTCGTGATCCAGCGGGTGCTGGAGGTGGACGGCCGCCTGACCCTGCTGGACCAGAACAAGGTGATCCGGCCCAACCCGGCCTTTCGCCTGTTCTCCACCGCCAACACGGTGGGCCTGGGCGATACCACCGGGCTCTACCACGGTACCCAGCAGATCAATCAGGGCCAGATGGACCGCTGGAACATCGTGGCGACGCTGAACTACCTGCCCCACGACGCCGAGGTGGACATCGTGCTGGCCAAGCTGCCGGCACTCAACACCGAGGAAGGGCGGCGCATGGTGGGCGCCATGGTGCGGCTGGCCGACCTGACGCGCGACGGCTTCATGGGCGGCGACATCTCCACCGTGATGAGCCCGCGCACCGTGCTGACCTGGGCGGAAAACACCCAGATCTTCGACGATGTCGCCTATGCCTTCCGCGTCACCTTCCTCAACAAGTGCGATGAGGTGGAGCGCTCCACGGTGGCGGAATACTACCAGCGCTGCTTCGGCATCGAGCTGCCGGAAACCAACATCCCGGCCATCGGCAAGGCCTAGGGCCGGGATCTGCGGGCGGGCATGACCCAGGACAACGACCCCGTCGAGATCTTCAAGGCCGCCACCGCGGCGACGCTGCGCGCCATGTCCGGCCGGCGGGAAATTTCCGTCGGCTTCGGATCGGACACCGCGGGCATCGCCGGCGACCGGGTGCGCCTGCCGCAGCCGCCGCGCGTGCTCAATGCCGTCGATGCCGCCCGCATGCGCGGGGCCGCCGATGGGGCCGCCCTCCGGCTGCGCCACCACGACAAGTCGGTGCACGCCCGCCAGATGCCGACCACGGAGTCCGGCCGCGCCACCTACGACGCGCTGGAACAGATCCGCTGCGAAGCCATCGGTGCCAGGGAGATGAGCGGTGTGGCTGTCAACCTGGCCTCGGCCATGGAGGACCGCTGCCGCCGCCAGGGCTTCGACCGGGTGACCGAGCGCGACCAGGTGCCGATCCAGGAAGCCATGCGCCTGCTCGCCTGGGAGCAGATGTCCGGCTCCATCCGTTCGGCAGCCGGGCGCTCGGCGGTGGACCTGTGGCGCGACCACATCGAAACCAAGCTGGGCGGCGATCTCGCCCGCCTCGCCCATGTGGTGGACGACCAGGAAGCCTACGGCCGCATGGTGCGCCGCCTGCTCGCCAAGCTTGAGATCGACGTCGCCCTGGAAGAGGAGCCGGAAGCCGGCGACGAGCAGGACGAGGACGACCAGGACGCCAGCGAGACCAGCGAGCCCAGCACCACGCCGGAACGCCAGGGCGAGGAGGTGTCGGCCACCAGCGAATCCCTGCAAAGCACGCCCAGCGACGGCGACGCCCTGGAGGACGATCCGTCGTCCCACGAGGACGGCGACGAGATGGACATGCAGATGGGCGGCGACGATCCCGACGCCCCCGGCCAGCAGCGCCGCCCGGAAGGCGACTTCCTCAACACGCCGGGCGAGCCGCCCTACCGCGCCTATGTGACCGAGTTCGACGAGGTGGTGGAAGCCGCCAAGCTGTGCGACGTGGACGAGCTGGCCCGCCTGCGCCTGATGCTCGACCAGCAGCTCCAGCACCTCCAGGGCGTCATCTCCAAGTTGGCCAACCGCCTGCAACGCCGGCTGATGGCCCAGCAGACCCGCTCTTGGGAGTTCGATCTGGACGAAGGGCTGCTGGATGCCGCCCGGCTCGCCCGCGTCGTCATCAATCCGCTCACCCCGCTGTCCTTCAAGCGGGAGAAGGAAACCGATTTCCGCGACACCGTGGTGACGCTGCTGATCGACAATTCCGGCTCCATGCGCGGCCGCCCCATCACCATCGCCGCCATGAGTGCGGACATCCTGGCGCGCACGCTGGAACGCTGCGGGGTGAAGGTGGAGATCCTCGGCTTCACCACGCGGGCGTGGAAGGGCGGCCAGGCGCGCGACCGCTGGATCCAGGACGGCAAGCGGCCCAACCCCGGCCGCCTGAACGACCTGCGCC
>JAGQRL010000198.1 GCA_020425485.1 Rhodospirillaceae bacterium | reverse complement strand
CGGTGGTGGACGAGCACCTCTATCTCTTCCAGTCCGAAGCGGCGCGCGACCGCTTCCTGCGCGACCAGGATCTCACCATCCACCTGGCCGACGAAGCCTGGCCGATGGTGCGTGCCGCCCTGGTGGATGCCGACGGGTCCTGAACGGCGCGCCTGGCGCGGTTTCTGTTCAGTCTGCACCGGCCCGCGCCCCGCCCGGCCACCCAATATTTTACAATGGCTTGGGCGGCCGGGCGGGGGTGCCGGCCGGAACCGCTTCAGCCGAAGGCGAAATGGCTTCTGCCTCGCCGAAGCGTGATGGCGGGTGATTTCCCTCCGGTCCACCCTCCGGTCCAAGGTCAGGTGACCGGTGCCGACTAATCCAAGCGGCACCCCTGATTTTCGCCCGGAGATACCGCCATGCCCGTCATCCCCACGCTCACCCGCCGCGGCGCGCTTGCTGCCACCGGGTTGCTTCTGGTGCCGGTCCTGCTGCCGCTGCGCAGCGCCAGGGCCAGCGTCGTCTATGTGGAAGACGCCGTCGCCATTGATGGCAGCGACACCGTCGCCTATTTCGACAATGCCGGCCCGGTGGCGGGCGATCCCGCCATCACCCATGTGTGGAACGGTGCCACCTGGCGCTTCGCCACCACCGCCAACCGCGACGCTTTCGCCGCCGATCCCGAGCGCTGGGCGCCGCAATACGGCGGCTACTGCGCCTTCGCCATGTCCCGCGGCGACGTGGCCTCCACCGTGCCGGAGGCGTGGACGCTGGAGGGCGGCAAGCTCTACCTCAACTACTCTCTGCAGGTGCGCGACCTGTGGGACCAGGAGCGGGCGGCCAACATCGTGCTGGCCGACGGCTTCTGGCCGGAGGTGCGCCAGACGCTGCTCTAAGGAGCCGGGCGAGGCGGCTCCCCGGCCCTTGTCCTCCCCCAGGGGGTCGGGAGAGCCGTCTTCAGCACCTTGACCACGCGGTGCAGGCGTTCGCGCCTGAGCGTCAGCACGTAGCGCGCCATGGGCACGCCGCCCAGCGCGGCCCGGTGCAGCCCGGCCGCCCAGGCCAGCAGGTCCGGCCGCTCGGCCGCCGCCGGCCCCAGCACCTCGTCGGGATCGGCGGCGTGGACGCCGAAGGGGGCCAGGTCGCGCGGGCGGAAATCCTTGCGGTTGCGCGTGGCGATTACCGGGCAGCCGGCCTCGATGGCGGCGGCCAGCACGTGGCGGTCGTTGCGGTCGCGCAGGCGCAGGTCGCCGATCCGCCCCTCGAACCCGTCCACCCGTGCCTCGGGCACCGTGTGGTCCACCAGGGCCCGCAGCAGCGCCAGCCGCTCCTCCTTCAGCCGCGGCTCCTGGCGGCGGCGGGCGCGCGTCCATTCCTCCTGGATGATGTCCGACCAGCGCGGCCGCACCAGACCGGCCAGCGTGCAGGCGATCAGCAGATTGCGCATGGGAGCGGCGAACAGGATGTTGGCGTCCACCAGTACGTCTACCGCTGAGGCCTCTGCCGCAGCCCCGGTTTCGGCCGGCGGCGGCGGGCCAACATCCGGCGCGGTGGCGCCGGGCGGGCGCGGCACCTCGAACCCCAGCGCCTGGTCCAACGCCACCAGATCGAGAAAGGTGGCGATACGGTCGGCAATCGGGCGTAGGCTCACCAGGATCTCCCCGGTACCGTGGCAGGTGACTTTGCATAGGCCCTACCACGCCCGCCGGGGCGACGCAGCCATTCGCACGGCAGCGGCGTCGAGAACCTTGACGGCGCCGCCGTTCCCTTGACCTATGACACAAAATCTCTGTGAAGCCGAAGCGACCACAGGCCGATCCTGGCCCCCGCAATCGGCACTCTAGCCAGGATGGGGGAAGGACGCCCGGCCCATGTCGAGCCCGACCAATTTTGACCGCGAGTCTCTGGCGCTGCATGCCAGCGGGCGCGCCGGCAAGCTGCAAATCGTGCCCACCAAGCAGCTCACCACCCAGCGCGACCTGGCGCTGGCCTATTCGCCGGGCGTCGCCGCACCCTGCCGCGAGATCGCCCGGGACCCCACCACGGCCTACGACTACACCGCCAAGGGCAACATGGTCGCGGTCATCTCCAACGGCACGGCGGTGCTGGGGCTGGGCAATCTGGGGGCGCTGGCCAGCAAGCCGGTGATGGAAGGCAAGGCGGTGCTGTTCAAGCGCTTCGCCGATGTGGACGCCATCGACCTTGAGGTCGACACGCCGGACGTCGACGCCTTCGTCAACTGCGTGCGCTATCTCGGGGCCAGCTTCGGCGGCATCAACCTGGAAGACATCAAGGCGCCGGACTGCTTCATCATCGAAGCCCGGCTGCGCGAGCTGATGGACATTCCGGTGTTCCACGACGATCAGCNNNAGCACGGCACCGCCATCATCGCCGCCGCCGGGCTGGTGAACGCGCTGCACCTGACCGGCCGCTCCATCCAGGACATCCGCATGGTGGTGAACGGCGCCGGGGCGGCCGCCATCGCCTCGGTGGAGCTGTTCAAGGCCATGGGGCTGCCGGCCGACCGCGTCATCATGTGCGACAGCAAGGGCGTCATCTACCAGGGCCGCGAGGCCGGGATGAACCAGTGGAAGTCCGCCCATGCGGTGGAGACCGACGCGCGCACCCTGGCCGACGCGGTGGCCGGGGCGGACGTGTTCGTCGGCGTGTCGGTGGCCGGCGCGCTGACGGCGGAGATGGTGCAGTCCATGGCCGACCGGCCGATCGTCTTCGCGCTCGCCAACCCCGACCCGGAAATCACGCCGGATGCGGTGAAGGCGGTGAAGCCGAACGCCATCATCGCCACCGGCCGGTCGGATTACGCCAACCAGATCAACAACGTGCTGGGCTTCCCCTACATCTTCCGCGGGGCGCTGGACGTGCGGGCCCGCACCATCAACGACGAGATGAAGATCGCCGCGGCCGAGGCGCTGGCCCAGCTTGCCCGCGAGGACGTGCCCGACGAGGTGGACGCCGCCTATGCCGGCCGGCGGCTGCGCTACGGGCCGGACTACCTGATCCCGGTGCCGTTCGACCCGCGGCTGATCGAGGCGATCCCCAGTGCGGTGGCCGAAGCGGCGGTGCGCAGCGGCGTCGCCCAGCGGCCGATCACCGATGGGGCGGCCTACCGCAACAGCCTGCGCCTGCGCCTCGACCCCACCATGCACAGCCTGCAGGTGATCTTCGAGGAGGTGCGCCAGGCCGACCGGCGGGTGGTGTTCGCCGATGGCGACGAGGAGCGCGGCGTGCGCGCCGCGCTCGCCTTCCGCAATGCCGGCTACGGCACGCCGGTGCTGGTGGGCCGGGCCGACCAGATCGCCCAGATCCTCGAAGCCAACGGGCTCGACGGCCACGATCTGGAAATCCACAACTCGCGCACCGAACCCAGGGTGCCGGTGTATGCGGAGTTCCTCTACCAGCGCCTGCAGCGCCACGGCTTCCTCTACCGCGACTGCCTGCGCATGGTGAACCAGGACCGCAACGTGTTTGCCAGCTGCATGGTGGCGCTGGGCGACGCCGATGCGGTGGTGACCGGTCTCACCCGCAGCTTCTCGGTGTGCTTCGAGCAGATCTGCCGCGTCATCGACCCCAAGCCGGACCGCAAGATGTTCGGGCTGTCGGTGCTGGCACTGCCGGGGCGCACCGTGTTCATCGCCGATTCCCGCGTGCACGAGCGGCCGACCACCGACGAGCTGGTGGAAATCGCCATCCACAGCGCCCGGCGGGCCCGCGTGCTGGGCCACGAGCCGCGGGTGGCGCTGCTCTCCTACTCCAATTTCGGCCAGCCGGAATCGGAGATCACCCAGCACGTGCGCGACGCGGTGGCCGAGCTGGACCGCCTCGGGGTCGATTTCGAGTACGACGGGGAGATGACGGTGGAGGTGGCGCTGGATCCCGAGCTGCGCCAGCGCATCTATCCGTTCTGCCGCATGTCCGGGTCCGCCAATGTGCTGGTGATGCCCGGGCTGCACGCCGCCGACATCGGCTCCAAGCTGCTGCAGAAGCTGGGCGACGGCGGCATGATCGGCCCGCTGCTCATCGGCCTGTCGAAGCCGGTGCAGATCGTCCAGCTCGGCGCCACGGTCAACGACCTGGTGACGGCCGCCTGCCTGGCGGTGCACGGTGCCCTGCAGAACGAACGCGGCTATTGAGGGTGGTTGCCGCCGCCGTTGAGGCGGTGGCGGGGCTGATCACCTCAAATTGAAACCGCTTGCAGTTGTCGAACAGCGCGAGAATTTCTCATAGTCCCCAAATCGTCGCAAAAGTTTCATTTGGGTGAGCGGAAACCGATGCCGACGGATGATAACATTCCCAATCGTTTTTCGGCGGACGCGTCCGTCCAAGTGTCGTCCGTCTCGTCCGCCTCAGAGGGCGGAGCCATGGATGATGCGCCGCCAGGGCCGCTTCAGGTTGATGAAGAGCTGATGCCGCGCTTTGGGGATTCTGCACGACCCGTTCTGATCCTGGGGGCCGTTCTGGCCCTGCCGGCCCATGTCGCCCTGGCCGCGCTGATCGCCATGGGCGAGCTGGACGTGTGGGCGGGGGTCAGTGCCATGGTGCTGATCCAGCTTGCCGTGATGGCACTGGGCCTGCTGTTCAATCGCGATGTGGCGACGGTGGCCGGCTATGTCGACGCGCTGGTCAACGGCGCCCCGGCCGATGTGCCGCGGCCGATCACCCGGCTGGCCCGCGGCTTCGCCCTGGCGGTGGCCCGCCTGCACCGCACCGATCAGAACCGCTGCCGCGTGGCGCAGCGCCAGTTGGAGGCGACCGACCGGCTGATCGACAGCCTGACGGACCCGCTGCTGCTGGTGGGCCAGGGCCGCCGGGTGGTGCGCCTCAACACCGCTGCCACCGCCATGCTGGGGGCGCGCGCGGAGGGGGCCGATCTGGCGGAGACCATCCGCCATCCCGAAGTGCTGCGGGCGGTGGATGCGGTGCTGGGGGGCGGCGAGTCCCGCACCGTGGAGTTCACCCGCCCGGTGCCCATCGAGCAGGTGCTGCAGGCGCGCGTGCAGGCCTACTCCGCCGCCCGCGGCAGCGCAGCCGCTTCCGGCGACGGCGGGGAAGGGGGGCGCCGTGCCGCCCTGGTGACCTTCCACGACATCACCGCCATCCGCCGGTCCGAACAGATGCGCGCCGACTTCGTGGCCAATGCCAGCCACGAGCTGCGCACGCCGCTGTCGACCCTGATGGGCTTCATCGAAACCCTGCGCGGCCCCGCCCGCGACGATGCCGATGCGCGCGACCGCTTCCTTGCCATCATGGACGAGCAGAGCGGGCGCATGTCGCGGCTGGTCAACGACCTGCTGTCGCTGTCGCGCATCGAGCTGGACGAGCACACGCCGCCGGCCGGGGCGGTCGATATCGCCAGCGTGGTGCGCGGGGTGGTCGCCACGCTGGAGCTGCGCGCGGCGCGCCGGCGCATGCGCCTGGTGGTGAAGGTGGAACACGACCTGCCGCCGGTGTTCGGCGAGTCCGACCAGTTGACCCAGGTGATCCAGAACCTGGCGGACAACGCCATCAACTACGGCCGCGAGGGCACCGACGTGGCCATCTCCGCCGGCCTGGCGCCATTCTCCCACTACCGTGGCGACCATGCCGTGGTGGTGACGGTGGCCGACCAGGGCGAGGGCATTCCCAAGAGCCACCTGCCGCGGCTGACGGAACGGTTCTACCGGGTGGATCCGGCGCGCAGCCGGGCCATCGGCGGCACCGGGCTGGGGCTNNGCCATCGTCAAGCACATCGTCAGCCGCCACCGCGGCCGCCTGACCATCGAGAGCGAGATCGGGGCGGGCAGCACCTTTGCCGTGGCCCTGCCGGCCCAGCGGCCGGTGGTTCCGGGCCTGCGGATCGCCGGAACGGCCCCGTCGGCCCAGGCCGCACCTGTGGCACCGGCACCGGCACCGGCAGCGCCGGCCGGGGCTGTCACAAACTCGTAATGTAAACGTAATCAAAAGATCGCCGTTCAGCCTGGGGCCGATCGGCGGTCCCCGCATCGGTCTCACCGGCAGCCTGTACCCGGCAGAACAGGGGCCGCGACGGCGGACCCGATGCCCCCTTTCGATCGGGGTGGGGCGGCCGGTCCAGGGGCGCACCGTGTGTCACCGGCTGCCCAAGAGGGCGGGAACGGTGTTCCGCCTGCGGATCGCGAGTCCGGCGGCAAGAGAAGTCGCAGGCCGTGGTGGCCGCTGCGCGCGGATACCCTGATCAGTATCGCCATGCTTGTAGTTGGCACTCTCAATTTAATTCTCGATCACGCCCGATGGTGAGGGCGGTGGCCGGCCTTGAGAGATACTCCGGCGGCAAGTTCAGCCTACGTCAGATTAACCAAATATCGAGCAGAGGAATTGCCGATTCACTGAAAAATGGCCGGCAAATGGCCAAGTATTGGCGGCTGCGGCTGTCACGGAAATGTAATGTAACTGAAAAAAATAGATCGCGGAGAGGAGCTAGTGTCCCAGCGCGATGCGGTGTTCAGCCGCCTCCGACCTCCTTCCTCGGAGCGGTCGGCCGGACCCGCTGGCCCGGTCGCGCCGCGGTCGGGAACAACCGCCAAAATCAGTTCAGGGGCATCAGGTCATGACAAAGCTTCTCGCACTCGCCGCCGTTTCGACCGTGGCGATGATCGGCGCGGCTCAGGCGCAAGAACAGATTCAGATCGCCGGCTCGTCCACCGTTCTGCCGTTTGCCAGCACGGTCGCCGAAGAGTTCGGCAACACCTTCGCCGCCTACCCGACCCCGATCGTCGAGTCCGGCGGGTCCTCCGGCGGCCTGCGCCAGTTCTGCGAGGGTGTGGGCAACAACACCATCGACATCGCCGATGCCTCGCGCCCGATCCGCTCCAGCGAGATCGAAGCCTGTGCTGCGGCGGGCGTGACCGACATCCATGAAGTCCGCATCGGCTACGACGGCATCGTCTTCGCTTCGGTGATCGACGGCGCCACCTTCGAATTCACCACCGGCGACCTGTACCTGGGTCTGGGCGCCATGGTGCCGGTGGATGGCGAACTGGTCGCCAACCCCTACACCAACTGGTCGGAAGTGAACCCGGCCCTGCCGGATCAGGAAATCCTGGCCTTCATCCCTGGTGAGAACCACGGCACCCGCGAAGTCTTCGAAGACAACGTCATCGAAGCCGGCTGCGAGATGGTCGCCGAAGAGATGGGCCTGGAAATCGAGTGCGCCACCGATGTGCGCTCCGACGGTGTGGCGGTCGACATCGCCGGCGACTACACCGAGACGGTGGCCCGCGTCGAAACCAACCCGCAGGCCATCGGCGTGTTCGGCCTGTCGTTCTACGAAGAAAACCGCGACCGCCTGCAGGTGGCCACGGTCAACGACGTCGAGCCGAACCTGGACACCATCGCGTCCGGCGAATACCCGGTCAGCCGTCCGCTGTTCTTCTACGTGAAGCTGCAGCACCTGGACGTGATCCCGGGCCTCGCCCAGTACGTCGAATTCTTCCTGTCTGACGGCATCACCGGCCCCAACGGCATCCTGGTCGATCAGGGCCTGATCCCGCTGTCGGTCGAGGAGCAGGAAGAGCAGCGCGCCAGCTTCGAGGCTCGCGAGACCCTCTGACCGGGCAACCGGTTCGGCGGCGCCGGCCCCCCCCATCCGGGAGGGTCGGCGCCGTTGCTTCCGCTGAAGGCGGGTCGGCGCGGCTGCGGGGATCACCCCCTCAAGGGCGCCGGGCACCGGGTCCGCCGGTGCGGCAACCGGACCACCCAGGATGATCGTCCTTAGCCAAAGGCCGCAGTGCCGCCGGGTCCTCCGGCGTGCCGGCCGCGCCCACCGTCAAGGCCTCCTCCGATGAACGTCTTCCTGATCATTGCGATCTTCCTGGTGCTCTCCGCGTTCGCGTATCGCAAGGGCACGCAGAAGGCGCTGGCGACGGCCGGACCCGGCGGTGCCAACGTGCTGCATTCGCGCCCCGGCTATTACGGCACCTACCTCGCCCTGTGGTGCGGCCTGCCGGCGGTCCTGGTTCTGGGATTGTGGATGATCCTGGAGCCGCTGATCGTGCAGCAGGTGGTGATCAGCAGCCTGCCCGACGACATCCGCTCGCTCGGCGGCGACGACTTCAACCTGATCTTGACGACCATCCAGATCCTCGCGCGCGGCGGCCCGGAGCCGTCCAACGTCCAGCCCTACATGGTGGAGGCGGCAGCGCGCATCAACGATCTCGCGGCGATCGGCCGGTGGGCCATGTTCGTCGTCATGCTGTCGGTGACCATGGTCGGCTTCGTCTACGCCCAGCGCCTGATCGCGCCCAGCCTGCGCGCGCGCAACCGGGTGGAGCAGGTGATCAAGTATCTGCTGATCCTTTGCTCGTGCGTGGCCATCTTCACCACCATCGGCATCGTCCTGTCGGTGCTGTTCGAATCCCTGCACTTCTTCAGCATGGTGTCGCCGCAGGACTTCTTCTTCCACACGGTGTGGGACCCCGGGTTCCCGCGTGAGGATGCGGACAACGCGCTGAACGATTTCGGCCTGGTGCCGCTCCTGTGGGGCACCATCTTCATCTCGCTGATCGCCATGCTGGTGGCCGGGCCGATCGGCCTGCTCGCCGCCGTCTACCTGTCGGAATACGCCCACGGGCGGACACGGGCGATCGCCAAGCCGCTGCTGGAAATCCTCGCCGGCATCCCGACGGTGGTCTACGGCTTCTTCGCGCTCGTCACCGTGGGGCCGGCGCTGCGCGACTTCGGCCTCATGGTGGGGCTCGACATCCAGGCATCCAGCGCGCTCACCGCCGGTCTGGTCATGGGCATCATGATCATCCCGTTCGTCTCCTCGCTGTCGGACGACATCATCTCCCAGGTGCCGCGCAGCCTGCGCGACGGGTCCTACGGGCTTGGCGCCACGCGGTCGGAAACCATCAAGAAGGTGGTGTTCCCGGCCGCCCTGCCGGGCATCGTCGGCGGCCTGCTCCTGGCGGTCAGCCGCGCCTTCGGCGAAACCATGATCGTGGTGATGGCCGTCGGCGCTGCCGCCAACCTCACCGCCAACCCGTTTGAAAGCGTCACCACCGTCACGGTGATGATCGTCAAGCAGCTCACCGGCGACACCGAGTTCGGCAGCCCGCAGACCCTGGTGGCCTTCGCGCTGGGGCTGACGCTGTTCGTGATCACCTTGTGCCTGAACATCATCGCCCTCTACGTGGTCCGCAAGTATCGAGAGCAGTATGAGTAGCGTCACGACAGCCGATACCGCCGGCATCGACGGCCGCAGCCGGATTGCTGCCGCCCTCGCCAAGCGGATGCGTGGCCGCCGCCGTGCGGAGGTCCGGTTCCAGGTCTACGGCATTGCGGCCATCGTCTTGTCGGTGACGATGCTGGCCATCCTGCTGGTGACCATCATCCAGGCGGGCTACACGGCCTTCATCCAAGCCTACTTCGAGATCGACGTGACGATCGACGAGCAGGCGGTGGATCCCGACGGCGCCCGCGATCCCGACGATCTGGCCATGGTGAACTATGCCCAGATCGTGGAGAGCGCGCTGGTGCAGCTGCTCGATCTGGAAGATCAGCAGGTGCCGCTGAACACGCTGCTGGCGCTGCCGCGGGCCCGGGCGGAGAACCTGATCGAGGAACTCGACGCCCAGATCGCGTCGGGCCGCATCACCTTTGCCGGCATCACCGATTTCGGCCAGCCCGTGGCGCTGGGCCTGCTGGCCAACCTCAACACCATGCCGCCGGTGGAGGACTTCCTCAGCGACGACCTGCGCGGCCGCGTCGACCTGGCCGCGGTGATCGGCCTGGCCGGCGAGTTGCGCGGCGCCCTGGCCGACGTGCCCATCGAGTTCGCCAACCTGCAGCGCGGCCGCTTCGTCGATGCCGACCTGCTGGAGCCCTTCGCCGACCGGGTGATCCCGGAAAGCGTGACCGATCCGCGCGAACGCACCGGCCTCCTGCGCGGCGTCGCCCGTGCGGTGAACGACTCCGTGGCGGAATCGGTGCGCCTGCGGTTCGCCGAGCAGTCGCTGTCTCTCGGCGACCTGGAAAACGCCGATCTGGCGGATCGACTGCGCAGCACCTTGTCGGAATACGTCGATGAGATGATCAGCCGCGGTGCCGGCAACCAGCTCCGCGCCATGGTGCTGGCCGACCCCGAGCTGATCGGCCAGACCATATCGCTCGACTTCCTGGCCTCCAGCGATGTCGACGTGATGATGAAGGGGCAGATCAGCCGCGATCTGCCGGAAAGCCGCCGCCAGGTGAACGACCTGCAGCTCCAGTGGATGGACCGGCTGCAGGAGGAGGGCTATCTCGGCACCCGCTTCGCCTGGAGCCTGTTCACCAACGGCGCGTCGACCCAGCCCGAACAGTCCGGCATCGGCGTCGCCGTGGTCGGCTCCTTCTACATGATGCTGATCGTGCTGGCGCTGGCCCTGCCGCTGGGCGTCGCCACGGCGATCTATCTGGAAGAATTCGCGCCGAAGAACCGCGCGACCGACGTGATCGAGGTGAACATCAACAACCTGGCGGCGGTGCCGTCCATCGTGTTCGGTCTCCTCGGCCTGGCGGTCTTCGTTAACTTCGCCAATCTGGGACGATCGGCGCCGCTCGTGGGCGGGCTGGTGTTGACCCTGATGACCCTGCCGACCATCATCATCGCCGCCCGCGCCGCTTTGAAGGCGGTGCCGCCCTCGATCCGCGAGGCGGCTCTGGGAGTCGGGGCTTCGAAGACCCAGTCGATCTTCCACCACGTGCTGCCCCTTGCCATGCCGGGCATCCTCACCGGAACCATCATCGGCATGGCCCAGGCACTGGGTGAGACGGCGCCGCTGCTGA
>JAGQRL010000197.1 GCA_020425485.1 Rhodospirillaceae bacterium | reverse complement strand
ATGCCGTATTCGGCGTCCTCCGGCACGTGCTCGGCAAAGCCGTAAAGCTCCTGGATCCAGGTCGGGTGCTGGTGGGCGGCCTCGAAGCTGAAGCGGCCGGTGCCCATGATCTCGGCCGTGTCCACCCGGCCGAAATTGGTTTCGATGACCTTCGCGTCGGCGTTGAGGGCGCGCAGGATGCGCCGCGCCGCCACCAGGTCGTCCGGCGTCGCGTCGGCAACCTTGTTCAGCACGATCACGTCGGCGAACTCGATCTGGTCGGTCAGCAGGTTGACCAGGGTGCGCTCATCCTCCGGCCCCAGCGCCTCGCCGCGATCGTCCAGGAAGTCCTGGGAGGAGAAGTCGCGCAGCAGGTTGGCGGCATCGACCACCGTCACCATGGTGTCCAGTTCCGCCACATCGCTGAGCGAGCGCCCCTCTTCGTCGCGGAATTCGAAGGTCGCGGCCACCGGCAGCGGTTCCGACACGCCGGTGCTTTCGATCAGCAGATAGTCGAAGCGATCCTCCTCCGCCAGCCGGCGGACTTCCGTCAGCAGATCGTCGCGCAGCGTGCAGCAGATGCAGCCATTGGTGATTTCCACCAGCCGCTCTTCCCCGCGGGTGAGATCGCCGCCCGAACGCACCAGGTCGGCATCGATGTTCACCTCCGACATGTCGTTGACGATGATCGCGACCCGGACGTTGTCGCGGTTGTTGAGAACGTGATTGAGCAGGGAGGTCTTTCCTGCACCAAGGAAACCGGACAGGACGGTGACGGGAAGGCGGCGGGGCATCGGCATCACACTTTTCGTGGCCAGGGGGTGCGGCGGGCCGGCCGGCAGGCCGGGCACAGGAGCGCCGCGCGGCTGCCGATCGATTGGGCAGTTATGTTATAACAAGCCCCGTTGCGCCGTCCAGCACGGGCGCGATGGCGCCCCGGCGCCATCCCCCGTCGTCCTATGGCGGTTGGCGCACCGGGAGACACCGCTATAGTTTTCGGAAGGACGACTCCGGGACCCCGTGCGCATGAGCGAGCTGATCACCTTCACCCTCGACGGCCGCGAGGTGGCCGCCCGCCCCGGCGAGACCATCTGGCAGGTGGCCGAACGGGAAGGCATCGCCATCCCCCATCTCTGCCACCGCCCCAAGCCCGGCTACCGGCCGGACGGCAATTGCCGCGCCTGCGTGGTGGAGGTGGCGGGCGAGCGCACGCTGGCGGCCTCGTGCATCCGCACGCCGCGGCCGGGCATGGTGGTATCCAGCGAAAGTGCGCGCGCCCAGGCCGCCCGCTCCATGGTGTTCGAGCTGCTGCTGGCCGACCAGCCGCCGCGCCCGGCCGCCCGCGATGCCGACAGCGCCTTCTGGGGCTGGGCCGACCGCATCGGCCTGACGGAAAGCCGCCTGCCCTCGCGCGACAGCACACCGGCGGCGGACCGCAGCCACCCCGCCATGGCGGTGCATCTGGATGCCTGCATCCAGTGCAACCTGTGCGTCCGCGCCTGCCGCGAGGTGCAGGTGAACGACGTGATCGGCATGGCGGCGCGCGGCCACGACGCCAAGATCGTGTTCGATTTCGACGATCCCATGGGCGCCAGCACCTGTGTGGGCTGCGGGGAATGCGTGCAGGCCTGCCCCACCGGTGCGCTGATGCCGGCCTCCGTGATGGATGCCGCCGGCCACAAGGCCAAGGTGGCCGACCGCACGGTGGACACGCTGTGCCCCTATTGCGGTGTGGGCTGCCAGACGCGCCTGCACATCAAGGACGACCGTGTGCTGTTCGCCGAAGGCCGCGACGGCCCGTCCAACACCAATCGTCTCTGCGTGAAGGGCCGCTTCGGCTTCGACTACATCAACCATCCCCAGCGGCTGACGGTGCCGCTGATCCGCCGCGAGGATGCGCCCAAGGGGGCCGGCAACGCCGTCGACCCCGCCAATCCGTACACCCATTTCCGCGAAGCGACGTGGGAGGAAGCGCTGGACCGTGCCGCGGCCGGCTTGAAGCGCATCCGCGACACCCATGGGCCGGGCGCGCTCGCCGGCTTCGGCTCCGCCAAGGGTTCCAACGAGGAAGCCTATCTCTTCCAGAAGCTGGTGCGCACCGGCTTCGGCACCAACAATGTCGACCACTGTACCCGCCTTTGCCATGCAAGCTCGGTCGCAGCACTCATGGAATGTGTGGGCTCGGGCGCGGTCTCCGCTCCGTTTACCGCTTCGCGCGACGCCGAACTGATGATCGTGATCGGTGCAAGGCCGGCACAGAACCACCCCGTCGCCGCCACCTATTTCAAGCAGGCGGCGAAGCGCGGCGTGAAGCTGGTCATCATGGATCCGATCCGCCAGCCGCTGGCCCGCTACGCATGGCGGAACCTGCAGTTCAAGGGCGGCACCGATGTCGCCATGCTGAACGCCATGATCCATACTATCGTCGAGGAAAAGCTCTATGACGAGCAATATATCCAGGCGATGACCGAGGGATTCGACACGCTGAAGGAACGGATCGCCGGCTTTGCGCCGGAAAAGATGGCCGAGGTCTGCGGAATCGAGGCCGAAACGCTGCGCGAGGTGGCGCGCG
>JAGQRL010000196.1 GCA_020425485.1 Rhodospirillaceae bacterium | reverse complement strand
TAGACGATGCCGATATAGACGGCGGTGTTGGTGCCCAGGATCACCAGCGGCTCGTCGATCAGCCCGATGCCCTGGAGGAACTGGTTGAGCAGCCCCTCGGGCTTCAGGATGCTGATCCAGGCGTACACGCGGATGAGGAAGCTGGTCCAGAACGGCAGGATCACCAGCATCAGCAAGGTCGGCTGCCACGCCTTGGGCGCCCGCGCCATGCCATAGGCGATGGGATAGCCGATCAGCAGGATCGCCAGGGTGGATAGCGCGGCAATCTCCACGCTGGTGATGTAGGAGAGCCAGTAGATGTTGTCCTGGGTCAGCCAGATGTAGTTGTCGAAATCCCAGTTCTCCACCAGCCCCCACACCTGGTCGGCCCAGCCGCCGATGCAGGCCAGCAGGTCCGGCGCTTCCGCCCCCTCAGCCGCCTCTGCCCCCTCTGCTCCCTCTGCCGCGGCATCACCGAAGCAGGCCGGCAGGTCCAGCACCGGTGCGTAGGGCGGCTGGGAGATGGCGAAATCCGACAGGCTGATGCGCAGCACGATGAGGAACGGTGCCAGGAAGAGCACCAGCAGCCAGGCGTAGGGTATGGCGATGAGGGTCCGCCTGCCCCACCCGCCGCCTTTCATCAGCGCGCGAGCAGGACGCCGTCGTCCTTCCCCCAGCTCAGCCACACGCGATCTTCCCAGGAGATTTCCCGGCGCGACAGGTGCACGCGGTTGGCCACCTGGGCGCGCACCATCTGCCCGTCATCCAGCTTCACATGGTAGGTGGACAGGTTGCCGACATAGCCGATGTCCCACACCGTGCCTTCCACGGCGTTCTGGCCCGGGCGCTCGGCCGGCATGTCCTTGTCGATCGCCACCTTTTCCGGGCGGATGCCGAACCACGCGGTATCGCCCGGCTTCAGGTCGGCGTTGGCGGGGCAGTTCAGGTCCGGCCGGCCTTCGCTCCAGGTCAGCCGCGCACCCGCTTCCTCCATGCCCGCCACCCGGCCTTCGATCAGGTTCACGTCGCCCAGGAAGTCGGCCACGTAGCGGCTGGTGGGGTATTCGTAAATCTGGGCGGGCGGCGCCACCTGCACCAGCCGGCCCTGGTCCATCACGGCGATGCGGTCGGCCACCGTCATCGCCTCGTCCTGGTCGTGGGTGACGATGAGGAAGGTGGTGCCCAGGCTTTCCTGGATGTTCACCAGCTCGAACTGGGTCTGTTCGCGCAGCTTCTTGTCCAGCGCGCCCAGCGGCTCGTCCAGCAGCAGCATCTTCGGCCGCTTGGCGAGCGAGCGGGCGAGCGCCACGCGCTGGCGCTGGCCGCCGGACAACTGGTGGGGCCGCCGCGTGGCCAGCCCGTGGAGCTGCACCAGCGCCAGCATCTGCTCCACCCGTTCCGCCACCTCGCCCTTGGGCAGGCCGTCGCGGCGCAGCCCGAAGGCGATGTTGTCGGCGACGGTGAGGTGGGGGAACAGGGCGTAGGCCTGGAACATCATGTTCACCGGCCGGCGGTTGGGCGGCGTGCCGGTGAGTTCCTTGCCGTCGAGCCAGATTTCGCCGCTCGTGGGGCTTTCAAAGCCCGCCAGCATGCGCATCAGCGTGGTCTTGCCGCAGCCCGA
>JAGQRL010000195.1 GCA_020425485.1 Rhodospirillaceae bacterium | reverse complement strand
CGTCGGTCACGGACTCCGGTGCGGGACCGCCGTTGGAGGTGTTGTACTTGATGCCGAAATCGCCCTTGGGGCCGCCGGGGTTGTGGCTGGCAGACAAGACCAGCCCGCCGGCCGCCTTCCAGGCGCGGATCAGGTTGGAGGCCGCCGGGGTGGACAGCAGGCCGTCGCGGCCCACCACCACCTCGCCCACGCCGTTGGCGGCAGCCATGTTCAAGATGGTCTGCACGGCCACCAGGTTGTGGAAGCGCCCATCGCCGCCCACCACCAGCGTGCCGCCCGTGAGGCCGGGCGCGGTGTCGAAGACGGACTGGACGAAGTTCTCCACATAGTGGGGCTGCTGGAACACGCTCACCCGCTTGCGCAAGCCCGAGGTTCCCGGCTTTTGGCCCTCAAAGGGTTTGGTGCCGACTGTCCGAATCGACATGGCGAGGGTCTCCCAACACAACACAAAGGCCAAACTCATACACCACAGACGGGCGGTCGGCGATGCCGGCCTGCGCAATTCGGGTCGGCGATACGACGTGGGCGCATTGGACATCGAAGGGGACGTCTGGGTATGTGTTGTAACAATTCGGTCGCGCTGGAAATGTTCTGAGCGGCCTCCACGAGTGGACTTTCCCGCCTTTTCGCAATGGAGTTGACTTCATGGCGGTTAAAATCGCCCCCTCGATCCTTTCCGCGGATTTCGCCGCCCTCGGCGCAGAAGTCCGGGCGGTGGACGCGGCAGGGGCTGACTATGTCCATGTCGATGTGATGGACGGTCATTTCGTGCCGAACCTCACCATTGGCCCGCAGGTGGTGCGGGCGATCCGGCCGCACACGGCCCGGCCGCTCGACGTGCACCTGATGATCGAGCCCTGCGATCCCCTGATCCCCGCCTTCGCCGATGCCGGTGCGGACATCATCACGGTGCACGCGGAAGCCGGCCCCCATCTCGACCGGTCGGTGAAGGCCATCCGGTCGCTGGGCAAGCGGGCCGGCGTGTCGCTGACGCCGTCGACGCCGGAATCGGCGCTGGCCTATGTGCTGGACGGGATCGACCTGGTTCTGGTGATGACGGTGAACCCCGGCTTCGGCGGCCAGGACTTCCTGCCGGCCATGCTGCACAAGATCGCCGCGGTGCGGGAGATGATCGGCGAGCGGCCGATCGAGATCGAGGTGGATGGCGGCATCACCCTGGACACCGCACCACTGGCGGTGAACGCCGGGGCACGGGTGCTGGTGGCCGGCTCCTCGGTGTTTCAGTCGCCGCCCTATGCCGATGCCATCATCGCCCTGCGCGCGGTGGCGGAGGGCTCGCTGTCCAAGCTGCGCCAGGCGAGCTAGCCGCTTCGCCCGCGGCGGGGACTACCTTGCCGCCAAAGTGAGCGGGGGCGGGCCGGCGCCCTAGCGGTCCGCGTCCCCCGGCTCGAAGGCGGCACCTTCCGTGGCGTCCGCCGGTTCCACCACCAGGCTGGCACCGCTGACGGCGATCACCCGCACCCGCGTGTCGGCGCGGATGGAGCCCTTGCCCTCGGCCCGCCAGAAGGTGTCGCCCACGCGCACGCGGCCGCCCGCCCCGTCGCTGATCGGTTCGGCCAGCTTGAACACCTGGCCGATGAGCTGGGCCCCGCGCCGGCTGACATTGGCGTCGTCGCTGTGGACGGGGTGGCGGCGCAGATAGCTGCGCCCGATGACGACGGCGACCACCGACAGCACGCCGAACAGCAGGACTTGCAGCTCGATCGCCAGGGTCGGCACCGCCAGCAGCACCGCGCCCACCACGGCGGCACCGATGGCCAGCCAGATGAACAGCACGCCCGGGGCAAACACCTCGATGACGGTCAGCGCGGCGGCGGCCACCCACCAGTGCCAGGCTTCCACGTAGGTCTCCATCGCCGTCGTCTCCGCTCAGCCTCAGGAGGTCCAGGGATTGCCCTGGCGGGGGCCGGACGACTGGGTCGGCGGCGGCGGGGGCGGCGGCACGAAGCTGCGGGGCGGTGCCGGCGGCGTCGGGGCGGCGGCCGAGGACGGCCGCGACGACGACATCGATGAGGCACCGGCGGACGACGCGCCGGCGGAGGACGGTGCCTGGGTGCGCGGGGGCTGGCTGCGCGGCGGCGCGCCGACCGGGCCACCACCGCCACCGCTGCCGCCGCCGAAGGCTTCGCGGGCCAGTTCTGCGATGCCGCCGATGGCGCCGATCACGTTGGAGGCTTCCAGCGGCATCATCAGCACCTTCTGGTTGGGCGCGGAGGCCACCTTCTCCAGCGCCTGCACGTAGCGCTGGGCGACGAAGTAGTTGATGGCGTGGATGTTCCCCGACGCGATGGCGTCCGATACCATCTGGGTCGCCTTGCCTTCCGCCTCGGCGGCACGCTCGCGGGCCTCGGCGTCGCGGAACGCCGCTTCGCGCCGGCCTTCGGCTTCCAGGATGGCTGCCTGCTTCATGCCTTCGGCGCGCAGGATTTCCGCCTGCCGGTCGCCTTCGGCTTCCAGGATGGTGGCGCGGCGGTCCCGTTCGGCCTTCATCTGGCGCGCCATGCTATCGACCAGGTCGCGCGGCGGGGTGATGTCGCGGATTTCGATGCGGGTGACCTTCACGCCCCAGGGGTTGGTGGCTTCGTCGACGATGGTCAGCAGGGCGGCGTTGATGTGGTCGCGGTTGGACAGCAGCTCGTCCAGGTCCATGCCGCCCATCACCGTACGGATGTTGGTCATCGTCAGGTTGATGATGGCGGTTTCCAGGTTGCGCACCGCGTAGGCCGCCTTGGCCGCGTCCAGCACCTGGTAGAACACCACGCCGTCGACGCCGACCATGGCGTTGTCCTTGGTGATGACCTCCTGCGACGGCACGTCCAGCACCGTCTCCATCATGTTCATCTTGGCGCCGATGCGGTCGATGAACGGCGTGATGAGCTGGAGGCCCGGCTCCAGCGTGCGGGTGTAGCGGCCGAAGCGCTCCACCGTCCATTCCATGCCCTGGGGGACCGATTTGACCCCCATGAACACCAGCACGATCGCCAGCACCAAGGCTGCGACCACGAAAATCTCAAAGCCCCCGAACTCACCCATGCCGTGTGCCCCCCCATTGCCGATGGCGCAACATCCGCCGCGTTGGTGGCAAGACTATGCCATAGCCTCACGTTTTGGACATTTTGCTATTCGGACGGGGCAGGGCCTGACGGGGCGGAGCGGTCGTAGCGCTTCATCAGCGAATAGGCGGCCGGCGCCAGCACCACGATGAGGAAGATGCGGATCATGTGGTGCAGCGCCACAAAGGCCGGGTCCAGGTGCAGCGACAGCGCCACCAGGCTCAGCTCCGCCAGCCCGCCCGGCGAATAGGCCAGCACCAGGGCGCGGAAATCGAGCCCGGTGATCATGTGCAGCACCAGGGCCGAAGCCACGCTCACGGCCACCAGCACCACCGTCAGCCCCACCGCCTGCACGGCGATGGCCGCCATGGTGCGCGGGCGAACGCCGGTGAAGCGCACGCCGACCGAGGCCCCCACCACGAGCTGCGCGACGGAGACCAGGAAGCTCGGCGGAGTCGCCGAACTCCAGCCCATCAGGTGGACGACGGCGGCCAGGATCAGGGGGCCGATGAGCTGGGCGGCCGGGATGCGCAGCCGCGCCGCGATGGGCCAGCCGATGCCGCAGGCGGCCAGCCACAGCCACTCCGTTCCGGCCACGGCGCTCAGCGGCACATAGTCGCCGCGCGGCCCCAGGTCGGTGGAGAACGCGGTGAAGGCGATGGGCAGGCAGGTGACCACCAGCAGCACCCGGGTGGCGTGGCTGAGCGCGATCACCCGGCTGTCGCCGCCCATGGCCGTGCCCACCATGATCATCACGCTGAGGCCGCCGGGGGCGGCGGTGAAGTAGGCGGTGGTGCGGTCCAGCCGGGCGAATCGGCTGAGGAACCAGACGCCGATGCCGGTGGACAGGGCGATATGGGGCAGCAGGCCGGCCACGCTGATCGACCAGCGGCCCATGCTGTCCAGCACGTCCGGCGTGAAGCGGCTGCCCAGCAGCAGCCCCAGCACCAGCACCATGGCGGCGCGCAGCCAGTTGGGCACCTTCAGCGTCATGCCTGAGACCGAGGCGGCACAGGTGGCCAGCATGCCGCCGATCATCCAGGCGAGCGGCAGGCCGACAAGGTGGGCGATGGCTCCGCCCACCGCTGCGATGGCGAGTGCCTTCAGCGTGGCGGCCTGGGAGCCGAGGGAATAAGGAATGGCCTTCATGGCGCGGGCTTGATAGTCGATGACGCGGCCGAACGATCCGGCGCTATAGGACCACCATAGCTTCCGGGTCTAATTCACCAACCCCGCAGATGGGAGATTGAGGTATGACGGACACGGTTATCAGCTCCGCCACCAAGGAGGTGGTGATCGGGTTCGACCGCCCGTTCTGCATCATCGGCGAGCGCATCAACCCCACCGGGCGCAAGCTGCTGGCGGCAGAGATGGCGGCCGGGGACTTCAGCCGGGTGGAGGCGGACGCGCTCGCCCAGGTGGCCGCCGGTGCCCACATGCTGGACGTGAATGCCGGCATCCCGCTGGCCGACGAGCCGAAGATCCTGGCCGACACCATCAAGCTGGTGCAGTCCATCGTCGATGTGCCGCTGTCCATCGACAGCTCCATCGTCGCCGCCCTGGAAGCGGGGCTGGAGGTGTACCAGGGCAAGCCGCTGGTCAACTCCGTCACCGGCGAGGATGAGCGTCTGGAAACGGTGCTGCCGCTGGTGGCCAAGTACAAGGCGGCGGTGGTCGCCATCTCCAACGACGAGACCGGCATCTCCGAGGACCCCGACGAGCGCTTCGCCGTGGCCAAGAAGATCGTGGAGCGGGCGGCGGACTACGGCATCCCCAGTTGCGACATCGTGGTGGACCCGCTGGTGATGCCGGTGGGCGCCATCAACGTGGCCGGGCGCACGGCGTTCAAGATCATCCGCCGGCTGCGCGAGGAGCTGAAGGTCAACACCACCTGCGGCGCGTCCAACATCAGCTTTGGCCTGCCCAACCGCCACGCACTCAACGGCGCCTTCCTGTGCATGGCGTCGGGTGCCGGCATGACGTCGGCCATCATGAACCCGCTGCATGCGGAGGAAATGGCTGCCATCATGGGGGCCGATGTGATGAACGGGGTCGATCCCAATTGCGCACGCTGGATCAGGAAGTTCCGGGAGCCTGCGGCGGAGGGTGCCGAGGCGCAGAGCGGCCGCGAACGCCGCCGCCGCCGGGGATAGTCCGCACACCTCAGGGAACCCGCCCCTTACGGAACCCGAAGGATCCGGGATGACCGATGACGCGCTGGTCGTCTTCACGCCCTCCGGGCGGCGCGGCCGCGTCGCCTGCGGCACGCCGTTGCTGCAGGCTGCCCGCGAGCTGGGGGTGGACGTCGATTCCGTGTGCGGCGGCCGCTCCATCTGCGGGCGCTGCCAGGTCGACCCGGCCGATGGGCGCTTCGCCAAGCACGGCATCACCTCCTCGCCCGGCCATCTGTCGGAAGTGGGGGCGGCCGAACAGCGCTATGCGGAAAAGCGCGGCCTGAAGCCGGGCCGCCGGCTCTCCTGCCAGGCGCGGGTGATGGGCGACCTGGTGGTGGACGTGCCGGCGGACAGCCAGGTGCACAAGCAGGTGGTGCGCAAGCGGGCCGAGCTGCGCGACATCACCGTCGATCCCGTCGTCCGGCTGCACTACGTGGAAGTGCGCCAGCCGGACATGCACGACCCGTCGAGCGACCTGCGGCGGCTGGAATCGGCCCTGGCCGAGCAGTGGGGCCTCAGCGGCCTCGGCTGCGACCTGCACGTCCTGGCCGGCCTGCAAACCACCTTGCGCGCCGGGGAGTGGGCGGTGACGGCGGCGGTGCGGGACGGCTGCCAGATCGTCGGCCTGTGGCCCGGCTTCCGCGACAAGCTCTACGGGCTGGCCATCGATGTCGGCTCCACCACCATCGCCGGCCACCTGTGCGACCTGGACTCAGGCGAGGTGCTGGCGGCATCCGGCCGCATGAACCCGCAGATCCGCTTCGGCGAGGATCTGATGAGCCGGGTGTCCTACGTGATGATGAACCCCGGCGGGGCGGCGGAACTCACCGCCGCCGTGCGCGAAGCCCTGGCCGAGCTGGCGGGGGAGGTGGCGGCGGAAGCCGGCATCGAGGCGGGCGAGATCCTGGAGATCACGCTGGTCGGCAACCCGATCATGCATCACCTGGTGCTGGGCCTGAACCCGGTGGAGCTGGGCTGGGCGCCGTTTGCGCTGGCCATCGACGGCGGGCTCACCCTGCCGGCGGCCGAGCTGGGGCTGCCGGTGCACCCCGGTGCCCGCGTCTACACGCTGCCCTGCATCGCCGGCCATGTCGGGGCGGATGCCGCCGGCGTCGTGCTGTCCGAGGAACCCCACCGGTCCGATGAGCTGCGCCTGCTGGTGGATGTCGGCACCAACGCCGAAATCGTGCTGGGCAACAAGGACCGCATGCTGGCCTGCTCCAGCCCCACCGGGCCGGCCTTCGAAGGGGCGCAGATCTCCGGCGGCCAGCGGGCGGCCCCCGGCGCCATCGAACGCGTGCGCATCGACCGCGAGACGCTGGAGCCGCGCATCAAGGTGATCGGCTGCGAGCTGTGGTCCGACCAGCCGGGCTTTGCCGACCAGGTTGCCGCCACCGGCGTCACCGGCATCTGCGGCTCCGGCATCATCGAGGTGATCGCCGAGCTGTTCCTGGCCGGCGTGCTCACCCCGGACGGGCGGATCGACGGGGCGCAGGCCGCCCGCAGCCCCCGCGTGGTGGCCGACGACCGCACCTTTGCCTATCTGCTGCATGATCCGGGGGAAGGGCGCGCGCCCATCCGCATCACCCAGAACGACATCCGCGCCATCCAGCTTGCCAAGGCCGCCCTCTATGCCGG
>JAGQRL010000194.1 GCA_020425485.1 Rhodospirillaceae bacterium | reverse complement strand
CAGGTCGCCGGGGCCGCCGGCCATGTGGCGGATCACCAGCAGGGCTTCCTCGCCCGACGCCAGGGTGAAGCCGCTGCTGGTCAGCAGCCGTGCCGGGATGGGGCGGGCGGCAAAGGGCGTGTCCAGGCCGGTGTCCAGCAGCACCTGTTGCTGCCCGTCGGCGAAGGCCAGCGCGAAGGCGAGGTCCGGCCGGTAGGGGATGGCGGTGACGATGTGCCAGGTGCCCGGCCGGTCCGACGCATTGTGCAGGGGCAGGGCGATCCAGTGGTGCCGCGTGGCGATATCGACGGCCAGCACCGGCCCGGCGATGGCCTCCCCGCCGCCGGCGCGGAAGTCCGCCGCGGCGTCGGCCAGGGTCAGCTCGCGGTCGGGATCGGCCAGGTAGCGGCATTCCTCGACGCGCGGCGTGGCCGCCTCTCCGGGGTGCAGGTCCAGGGCCTGGGCGGCCGCTGGCAGCACCAGTGCCAACGCCAGCACGATGAGGCAGGAGCAGCGCACGGCCAGGTTTCGCCAGATCGCCACCGTCTTGAAACCTCTGTTCTTGGTCGATTTGGCCATGGGAAGGGGTATCACTATGACTGGAGCCGAGGGGAGACGGCGATGTGACCTCCGCAGCAGATCCGTTTCGCATCCACGCGGTGCTGGCCGACGATCATCCGATCGTCCGCGCCGGGCTGCGCAGTGCGCTGGAAACGCCGGCGCTGGTCGACGGGCTCACGCTTGAAGTGGTGGCCGAAGCCGGCGACGGCCTGGCGGCGATCGGTGCGGTGAAGCGCCACCGGCCGCACCTGCTGGTGCTGGACGTGGCGATGCCCCATGCCGGCGGCGTGGAGGTGGTGATCGAGGTGCGCCGCTGGAGCCCGCAGACGCGGATCGTCGTGTTCACCGGGGTCACCGCGCCGGGGCTGATCGCCGATCTGATCGACAGCGGGATCGACGGCCTGTTCTCCAAGGCTGCCGATAATGCCGAGCTGTTTGAAAAGCTGCCGATGATCCTCAACGGCGGACGGCACATCGCCGCGGCCTTCGTGGAGGTGCTGGAAGGGACCTCGCCGCGCGGCAGCCTGACCGACCGCGAACGCCAGACGCTCAACATGATCATCGCCGGCCGCTCTAACAGGGAAATTGCCGCTGGGTTGGGGATCAGCATCAAAACCGTCGATAAGCATCGCACAAGCCTGATGCAGAAGCTGGACGTTTCCTCGGTGGCCCAGCTTGTCGCCCGTGCGCTCAAGGAAGGCCTGATCGACCCGGCAAAGGAGCTGTAGAGCTTCGCGGCTGGGGGCGGGGGTGGCTCCGTTCCCCGGCGGACCGGGGAGGGGGGAGAGACCGTGCGGATGCGGAGCCATGGTGCGCCCTCCTGGCTGGGCCTGTGGCAGGGGCCGGGAAACGTGACCCGGGGAACGCGAACCGGGGAACGCCAACCGGGGGGATCTCGGCCCGGCCCGAGGGGGCCGGCATCGCGCCGGCCCGCCTGCGGAGCCGAGATCTCAGAACCGCGGGGCTACCCGGTGCGCTGGCAGGTCACCGTGGTCACCCGGTGGCAGTTGCCGATGGCGGCGCGGCAGACCGACTGGTCGCCGATGCGCACATTGGTTTGCAGCGGCGGGGTCATGCGGCTCTGGTGGGAGGTGGCGGTCTGGTAGCCCTGCTGCTCGCAGAAGGTGTTCACCGCCCGCTGTTCGCGGCAGGCGCCATGGGCGTAGCACACATCCAGCCAGCGCCCGCCGACCCGCGGCTCGTTGAAGGTGCGGCTCTCCGTCCGCGGGGGCTCCGGCTCCTCCACCGGGGGCACGATGCCGCCGCCGGG
Organism: Rhodospirillaceae bacterium; assembly: GCA_020425485.1. Lineage (GTDB taxonomy): Bacteria > Pseudomonadota > Alphaproteobacteria > DSM-16000 > Inquilinaceae > JACKIH01. The sequence goes on along the minus strand of JAGQRL010000194.1, from coordinate 8,808 downwards.
CGGGATGGGGTAGGGGTAGAAGCCGGTGTTGGGCACGCAGGCGGCGACGGCGGCGGCCCCCACAATGGCGATCACCGTGAGGCGGAGACCGGGCAGGAAGCGGCGGCGGGTGCGGGTGGTCTGGGGGATGCGGTTGAACCGGGACATCTGTTTCTCCGTTGGACCTCGAACCCCGCGGTGTGCGGCGTCCTTGATGTCCTGAAGGTACGGAGGGCCCGGTTCGCGCCGTATGGGGTCAACACCCCAAATATCGATTGGCCTTGGTCGGTTCCGGCCCGCTCCCCCACCCGGCCGCCCAATATTTTACAATGGGTTGGGTGGCCGGGCGGGGGAGCGGGCTGGTGCAGACTGAACGGAAATGCCCGAAGGGCCGACAAACGAAGACGGCGCCCGCCGGTTGGGCGCGCGCCGCTTCGCTGTCTTCAGTAGTCGGATCTGCGTTCCCGCCCGGCACCCTCGGCCGTTGCTGGCCGAGGAGTGCCGGACGGGAGTTGGTTTCTATTGCAGGGCGGACGGCCAGCCCTGCCCCGCCGGCCCGATCAGGTCGACGGAGATGATCCTGACGGAGGCCTGCGTCTGGAACGGCGGGATGATCAGCCGGACCTGGAAGGGCAGTTGCCCCGTCAGCCCGGTCGGCACCGCCTGACCCTGCTGCACGTTCATGCGGTAGTCCTCGAACCGCCAGCCCGGTGCCAGCGCCCGGCCACCGAGCAGGGTGGCAGTGCAGGTCTGCGGCGTGGAGCTTGGGTTGATGGCGAGCACGAAGACCACCTGATCGCCCTGCACCTGGCAGAGCCCGCTGCCCTGGTCGGCAACCGCCGTCATGGTGAAGCCGTTCCCCTGGGCCTGCGGGAAAAGCTGGCCGCCGGGCACCGTCACCCGGGTTTGCCGGGTCGGCGGCGTGCCGCCGCCGGTGCCCAGGCAGTAGCGCCGCCCATCGGCCAGCACGCCGGCCTCTGCCGTGCCGGGCAGGCAGTCGCACTGACCGGTTTGCAGGTTCGGCTGGGTGCTCTGGTGGCAGCGGAAGGCGCACGCGTTGGTCGCCGGATCCAGATACTGGTAGGGACCCGGGCAGTTGGGCGTCGGCGGCGGAGGCGGCGGCGGCGGTTCGGACACGGCCAGGCAGTGGCGGAAGGTAACGCCGTCGATGTTCGCCGCACCGAAGCCTACCCACTCGTATCCGGGCGCACATTGGCAGGTGCTGCCGGATGCGTCGGGATAGGACGAGCCCGGCTCATTGCCGAAATGGTCCCAGCAGTTGTGGCAGGCCGTGTTCCCCTGGGCCTGGCCCGGTGCGCATTGCACTGGCGGCGGCGGGGGAGGTGGCGGCGGCGGTGCCCCGCCGGCCTGGACGCTGGCCGACGACATCAGATCGCCGGGAAAAGTTCCGGGCGGGTAGCCGGGCACATTGGCCACATTGGCGTAGTCGCCGGGGCCCAGCGTGATGCTGGGGCGGTCCGGCGGCGCGTCGTAGTTGGCGTTGCGGAAGAACGTCCACGAGCCGGACACCACGCGGATCGACTCCACATCGTTGTCGAAGCCGATGGCGTTGAAATCGCTGACATTGCGGGTGAGGATCCGGTACTGCCCGCCGAACCCCGGATTGTCGTAGACGATCGCCACGCCCGTGGGCTGCGGCCCCACCGTGTCGTTGATGAGCTGGGCGGCCGACATGCGGTCGTTGGGGAACTGGCCCTGGGATGCCTGGTCCAGCGACCAGCAGGTGTCCACCTGGCCGCTCGGCCCAAGCTGGAACGATGGGCCGTTGCCTTCGCCATAGTTGGCATCGCGGTAGAACCGGAAGGTTCCGGTAATCACCATCAGCGAGTTGACTTCGTTGTCGAAGCCGATGGCGTTGAAGTCGCTCACCGAACGGTCGAGCATCCGGTATTGGCCGGAACAGTTGTTCCCGGCAAACAGGATAGCTTCGGCCGCCTGCGCGGTTGAAGAAATGCCGGCCCAAACGCTCAGCGCGGCCAGCGCGGCACAACAAGTGATGCCAGAAAGTCGCATCGGTAGCCCCTCCTCTGCCTATCGACCTTCACAAGTAGTGAGCGATGGTGGACGAAAGACCTGGGCGACCGTAAGGCACGGGTGCGGCCAAAGCGGGCGAGATGCCGGGGTGGAGCGCCCTTATCCGGCGGATTTCACGAAGTCCGCACCGCGTTCGCCGATCATCATCGACGGCGCATTCAGGTTGCCGTTGGTGATGCGGGGCATGATGGAGGAGTCGATCACGCGCAGGCCCTCCAGCCCGCGCACCTTCAACTCACCGTCCACCACCGCATCGGAATCGCTGCCCATGCGGCAGGTTCCGGCGGGGTGATAGGCGCTTTCCGCCCTGGCGGCGACGAAGGCATCGATCTCCGCATCGCTGCGCACATCGGGGCCGGGCTGGATTTCCGCCTCGTGGAAGCGGGTGAACGCGGGGCTGTGAAAAATCTCCCGCGTCATGCGGATGCAGCGCCGCCACTCCACCCAATCACTTTCACGTGACAGATAGTTGAAGCGGATCTCCGGTTCCTGGCGCGGATCGGTGTTGCGGATGGCCACGTGGCCGCGGCTTTCCGAACGCATCGGCCCCACATGGGCCTGGTAGCCGTGGCCCTCCACGCCGTTGGAGCCATCGTAGTTCATCGCCACCGGCAGGAAATGGTACTGCACGTCGGGGTAGCTGACCGAGGCGTCCGAGCGCAGGAAGCCGCCGGTTTCGAAATGGTTGGTGCCGCCCAGCCCGCGGTGGGTAAGCAGCCATTGCAGGCCGATCTTCGCCTTGCCGATCAGGCTGAGCTTGGAATAGAGCGTCACCGGCTCCTTGCAGCTCACCTGCATGTAGACTTCCAGATGGTCCTGCAGGTTGCGGCCCACCCCCGGCAGCTCGTGCAGCACGCCCACGCCGGCATGGCGCAGCACCTCGGCCGGGCCGATGCCGGAAAGCTGCAACAGCATGGGCGAGCCGATGGCCCCGGCCGACAGCAGCACTTCCCGCCGCGCCGTCACCCGGCGGATGTGATGGCCCTGCAGCACCTCCACCCCGGTGGCGCGGTTGGCGGTGAGGGTCACGCGGCGGGTCACTGCCCCCGTTACCACCGTCAGGTTGGGGCGGCGGCGCACCGGGTGCAGATAGGCGGTGGCGGACGATTCCCGGCGGCCGTGCCGGGTCGTCCGGTCGAACCGGCACACGCCTTCCTGGGTTTCGCCGTTGTAGTCCCCGGTGAAGGGGAAGCCCGCCTGCTGGCCGGCTTCCAGCCACGCCTGGTAGAGCGGATTGCGAGCAGCACCGGTGGTGACGTAGACGGGCCCGTCGCCGCCGCGCCAGGCATCGGCCCCGCGCTCGGCCGTTTCCATCTTGCGGAAATAGGGCAGGCAGTGCGCGTAGCTCCAATGGGCCGCCCCGCTGGCCTCCGCCCAATGGTCGAAGTCGCCGCGGTTGCCGCGCACGAACACCATGCCGTTGATGGAGCTGGAGCCGCCCAGCACCTTGCCGCGGGGGCAGTGCAGGCGCCGCCCGCCCAGTGTGTCCTCCGGCTGGGCGCGGTAGTCCCAGTTATAATAGGTGCCGTTCATCGGGTAGCTGAGGGCGGACGGCATGTGGATGCGCCAGTCCAGCGCCCAGTCGCGCGGGCCGGCTTCCACCAGCAGCACGGTGATCGACGGATCTTCGCTCAGCCGGTTGGCGAGCACGCAGCCGGCCGACCCTGCGCCGACGATGATGTAGTCGTAGTCGCCTTGCAGAACGGTCACCTCGGTACCTCATCGCCTTCGGGACAGGGTGTGCAAGCGGAGCTGTTGCAGCGGGACCGGGAGCGCCCTCGGCGGTGCGCCCGGCGGCGGATTGGCGGTCAGGCGGGGTAGGGGCAGTCCACGTCGCCCAGCGACACGTAGACGGACTTGCGCTCGCTGTAGGCATCCAGGGCCGCCAGCCCGTTTTCCCGGCCGATGCCCGAGCGCTTGACGCCGCCGAAGGGCATTTCGATGGGTGTCAGGTTGTAGTCGTTCACCCACACCACGCCGGCTTCCAATGCTGCCGCCACCCGGTGGGCGCGGGCGAGGTCGCGCGTCATCAGCCCGGCGGCCAGCCCGAAGGGCGTGGCGTTGGCGCGGGCCACCACGTCGGCCTCCTCGCGGAAGGTGAGCAGGGACAGCACCGGGCCGAAAATCTCCTCCCCCACGATGGTCATGGTGTCGGTGCAGCGGGCGAACACGGTGGGTTCCACGAAGCTGCCGGCGGCCAGCGCGCCATCCGTGCGCCGCTTGCCGCCGATGGCCAGCTCCGCCCCCTCGCGCTTGCCGGCTTCGATGAAGCCCAGCACCTTTTCCATGTGCGCTGCACTGATCAGGGCGCCCACATGGGTAGCCGGATCCAGCGGGTCGCCCACCACCAGCTTCGCCGTGCGCTCCACCAGCCGGGCGAGAAAGCGGTCATGCAGGGCTTCGGCCACGAACACGCGGGTGCCGTTGGTGCACACCTCGCCCTGAGTGTAGAAATTGGCCATCAGCGCTGCGGCGACGGCGTTTTCCAGGTCGGCATCCTCAAAGACGATGAGGGCCGACTTGCCGCCCAGTTCCATGGTCACGTGCTTCAGGGTTTCCGCAGCCCCCGCCATCACCTTGTGGCCGGTGGGCACCGATCCGGTAACGGACACCTTGGCGATATCGGGATGGGTGGCGAGCGCGGCACCGATGCGGCCATCCCCCTGCACCACGTTGTAGAGGCCGGCCGGCAGCCCGGCTTCCACAAACGCATCGGCCAGCGCCAGGGCCGTGGCCGGCGTCATGTCCGACGGCTTGAAGATCATGGCGTTGCCCATGGCCAGCGCCGGAGCGGCCTTCCACGCGGCGATCTGCAACGGGTAGTTCCAGGCACCGATGCCGGCACACACGCCCAGCGGCTCGCGGCGGGTATAGGCGAAGGCGGCACCGCCCAGCGGGATGTGTTCGCCCTGCACCGCAGCGGCGAGCCCGCCGAAGAATTCCAGGCAGTCGGCGGCCGAGGCAACGTCCACCGCCAGGGCTTCGGCGATCGGTTTGCCGGTGTCGAGCACCTCCAGGCGGGCCAGCGCCTCGGTGTCGCGGCGCAGGATATCGGCGGTGCGCTTCAGGATGCGCCCGCGCGCGGTGCCGGTAAGGGCGGCCCAGGCCGGCTGGGCGGCACGCGCCGCCGCCACCGCCGCCGCCACGTCGTCGGAGGTGGCGTGGTGGATGGTGCCCAGCACCGCACCCGTGGCCGGGTTCACGTTGTCGGACCGGTCGCCGGCACCGGGCACGGCGGTGCGGGCCCCGGCAATGTGGCTGGGATAGTCGGTCGTCATGGGTTGAGCGCCTTCTTCAACGGCGGGGTTGCGTGTGCCGTGGGTTCGGGCCTGCCCGCCGGCACGGCATCGGCGATGGTCTGGCGGACGGACGCGAGCGCGCGTTCGGCGGTGACGTCGCTGTCGCCCTGGGCGGCGCGCAGCCAGAACCCATCGATCTGCGCCATCAGCGTCAGCGCGATCGGCTCCACCCGGTCCGCCGGTACCAGCGCGCGCAGCCCGACCCGCAGGTTGGTCAGGGTGCGCCGTGTGTAGAGCTGGCGCAGCCGCCGCAGCATCGGGAAGAACGGCGCCTGCGCCCAGAAGGCCAGCCAGGCCGCCAGGATGTCCGGGCGGAACTGCTTGGGATCGAAATTGGCGACGAGCATGGCGTCGATGCGTTCCGCCGGGCCGTTGGCCGCATGCAGGCGCGCCAGGTGGTCGTCGCGCAGCTCGTCCAGCAGCGAGCGCATGGTGGCGGCCAGCAGCTCGTCCTTGCCGCCAAAATAGTGGTGGATGATGCCCGGGCTCAGCCCCGCCGCCTGGCCGATGGTCTGGATGGTGGTGTTGTGGAAGCCGTATGCGTGGATCGACTTGATCGTGGCATCGACCAGTTGCCGGCGGCGGATTGCCGCCATGCCCAGCTTCGGCATGGGACGACCTTCTGCGTTTCCCGCGGCACCAGGAGCCGCACCGGACGGCGACGAGGGGGCCGGCCCGCCCGCCCCGGCGGGGGTCCTTCCCCAGGCCCCGGACGGTGGCGGTTCGCACCCGCGCCGTCAATGGAATTTTTGATTGATCGATCAATCAAAAACCGCCACCCTTTGACCTCTCAGGAAGCCGGGGCGATCCGGCCGTCATCCGCGTCCCTCTCGCAGACCCCTGTGCGGCGGTCCGCCCGCATGCGACCATCTTCACGAAGCCGGGTGCCGCCGCCCCAACCAACGATGCGTGAAACGGCCGCCCAGAGCCGGCCAAGCGCGAACCGAAAGGGAGACAAGACCGTGACAAAGCATGACCGTCTGACCGCTCGAACCGCCCTGGCCACGGTGCTGGCCGCCGGCTGTGCCGCGCTGCTGCCGGCCACCGCCTCCGCCCAAGACCCCGAAGCCTGCCAGGACGTCAATTTCTCCGACGTCGGCTGGACCGACATCACCGCCACCACGGCCGTTACCTCGGTGGTGCTGGAAGCGCTGGGCTATGCGCCGAATGCGGAAATCCTGTCGGTTCCCGTCACCTATGCCAGCCTGCGCAACGGCGACATCGACGTGTTCCTCGGCAACTGGATGCCGACCATGGAAGCCGATATCGCGCCCTACCGCGAGGACGGCTCGGTGGAAACCGTGCGCGCCAATCTGGAAGGTGCGAAGTACACGCTGGCGGTGCCGCAATACACCTTCGATGCCGGCTTGCAGAGCTTCCAGGACATAGCCGCCTTCGCCGACGAGCTGGATAGCGAGATCTACGGCATCGAGCCGGGCAACGACGGCAACCGGCTGATCCAGGACATGATCGACAGCGACACCTTCGGGCTCGGCGGGTTCGAACTGGTGGAAAGCTCCGAGCAGGGCATGCTCTCCCAGGTCGCCCGCGCGGTGCAGAACGAGGAGCCGATCGTCTTCCTGGGCTGGGAACCCCACCCGATGAACGCCAATTTCGACATGGCCTACCTGTCGGGCGGCGACGACATCTTCGGCCCCGATTTCGGCGGCGCCACCGTCTACACCAATATCCGCGCCGGCTATCTGGAGGAGTGCCCGAATGTCGGCCAGCTCCTGCAGAACCTCGTGTTCTCCCTGGCCTTGGAGAACCAGGTGATGGCGATGATCCTGGACGACGGCGAGGACCCCGAGGACGCCGCGGCGGCGTGGCTGACCGCCAACCCCGAGGTGCTGGACGGCTGGCTTGAGGGCGTGACGACCTTCGCGGGCGAGCCGGGGCTGCCGGCCGTGCAGGCGGCACTGGGCCTCTAGTCCGCCCGATCTTCTCCCTCCCGGGCGGGGCGTGCCGGCCGGCCTTTCGGGGGCCGGCCGGCAGCACCCCGCCGCCCGATGCCTGAAAGGGCAGACGAACCGAGCCGAACACCCCGAACCAGCATGAAGGGCGCACCATGGACGACTGGATCACCGACAACCCGATCCCGTTGGGCCGCTGGATTGCCGGCTTCATGGGCTGGTTCAACAGCTTTGCCGCCGGCTTCCTGAACGCCGCGTCCGACCTGCTGGAAGACGGCATCGACGCCATGATCGACGGGTTGCTGTGGGTGCACCCGTTCGTGCTGATCGCCCTGTTCGCCCTGGTGGCGCTGGTGGTTCACCGCGACTGGAAGCTGCCTCTGGCCATCATCCTGTCGCTGCTGCTTGTGGTGAACCTGGGCTACTGGGAAGAAACCATCCAGACGCTGTCGCTGGTGCTGATCGCCACCTCGCTGTGCATGGCGGTGGGCATCCCCGTCGGCATCCTCGCCGCCCACAAGCCGGTGGTCTACACCGTGCTGCGGCCGATCCTCGACCTGATGCAGACGATCCCCACCTTCGTCTACCTCATCCCCACGCTCATCCTGTTCGGCCTGGGGGTGGTGCCGGGCATCATCTCCACCGTCATTTTCGCCATTCCCGCCCCGGTCCGGCTCACCTATCTGGGCATCTCCTCGGTGCCCAAGCCGCTGATCGAAGCCGGCCAGGCCTTCGGGGCGGACCGCCACCAGTTGCTGTGGAAGGTGGAGCTGCCCCATGCGCTGCCCACCATCATGGCCGGGCTTACCCAGTGCATCATGCTGTCCTTGTCCATGGTGGTGATCGCCGCCCTGGTGGGGGCCGACGGGCTGGGCAAGCCGGTGGTGCGGGCGCTCAACACCGTCAACATCGCCCAGGGCTTCGAGGCGGGGCTCGCCATCGTCATCCTGGCCATCCTGCTCGACCGCTTCTTCAAGCAGCCGACGCGGCCGGGGAGCGACCGATGAGCGCCGTCATCACCTTCGACCACCTGGACGTGGTGTTCGGGCCCGAGCCCAAATCGGTGATCCCGATGCTGGACCAGGGCCTGGACCGTGCCACCATCCTGGAACGCGCCGGCCACGTGGTGGGCGTGCGCGACGCCAACATGACCGTGGCGCGCGGCGAAATCGCAGTGCTGATGGGCCTGTCGGGCTCCGGCAAGTCCTCGCTGCTGCGCTGCGTGAACGGGCTCAACGCCATCACTCGGGGCAAGCTGATCGTCGATGTCGGCGACGGGGCGCCGATCAACGTGGCGGCTGCCAGCAAGCAGGAGATGCGCCGCCTGCGCACCCGCCAGGTGGCCATGGTGTTCCAGCAATTCGCCCTGCTGCCCTGGCGCACGGTGGCGGAAAACGTGGGCTTCGGGCTGGAAATGCGGGGCGTGAACAAGGCCGAGGCCGACGCCATCATCCGCGACAAGCTGGCCATGGTGGGCCTGGCGAACTGGGCCGACAAGTTCGCCCACGAGCTGTCCGGCGGCATGCAGCAGCGCGTCGGCCTGGCCCGCGCCTTTGCCACCG
>JAGQRL010000193.1 GCA_020425485.1 Rhodospirillaceae bacterium | reverse complement strand
ACCAAGGAAGCGCTGCCGATCATCCGCTACCGCACCCGCGATCTCACCAACCTGCTGCCGCCGACCGCCCGGTCGATGCGGCGCATGGGCAAGATCACCGGCCGGTCGGACGACATGCTGATCATCCGCGGGGTCAACGTGTTCCCCACCCAGATCGAGGAACTGATCCTGAAGATCCCCGATCTGGCGCCCATCTATCAGCTTGTGGTCAGCCGCGAAGGCCACCTGGACAAGCTGGAGGTGAATGTGGAGATGCGCCAGCACATGTCCCGCGGCTGGAAGATGGATGCCTCCGCCGCCGCCGCCCACGCCAACGAGCTGCGCCACCAGATCAAGGCGCTGATCGGCGTCAGCACCACGGTCAACGTGCTGCAGCCCGATTCCATCGAGCGGTCGGTGGGCAAGGCCAAGCGGGTGATCGACAACCGGCCGAAGGCCTGAGGCCGGGGAACCGGCCGCAGGCCCCGATGGCCTGACGAGACGACTGTCCGGAGGTCTTGGCCCGAGTGCCCGCAGGGAACTGACGCTGTTCGCACCGGGCCAGGACCTTCCGAACGACGCAGAAGCGCCGTCGGGACAGCAACACTGGAAGCTCAGCACGCCTGGACTTGCCGAGTCTTCTAGGAATTTTCACCTACCGGCCTTGTGCCGGCGATCCACAGGGCCATCGCAGTGATGGCCGGCGGCGGCGCCATAGCAGACCAGGATGCCGCCGCAGCGGTGCGCAGATGGTCCGCAGGGTCGGGCGCAGCATCGTCGAGTGACGTCGAGATTACTGGGGGCACGAAAGACGATGGTTGAGAGCACGAACGACAACGGCGTGATGAAGCAGATTACCGATAATCTGCAGAGCTATCAGAGCGCCGCACAGCAGCTCATGGGCATGCTCGGCCAGATGGGGGCGGCAAGCCGGCCCGCCGAAGGGGGGGACGAGCCGCCGCATCACCTGCCGACGGAGCTGGTCGACTTCCAGTACCTGTCCGGCCTGCAGCAGTTTGCGGCGACCCAGGTCACCGATTTCGCTGCGGCCTCGCAGCGCATGATGAACCTGATGTTCCAGAAGCCGGAACAGGCCTACCAGCAGATCACCCGCTTCTGGACCGAGCAGTTCCGCATCTATGCCGGCGTTTCCGGCCTGACGCCGGACCGCGGCGACCACCGCTTCGACGATCCGAGCTGGACGGCCAATCCCATCTACAAGCAGGCGATGCAGACCCATCTGTCGGTGCGCAAGTGCCTGGACGAATGGGTCGAGGGCCTGGATGTGGAGCACAAGGAGGCCGAGCAGCTCCGCTTCGCCGTCACCTTGCTGACCGATGCGCTGGCCCCCTCCAACTGGCCGACCAACCCGGCCGCCCTGAAGCGCCACCTGGAAACCCAGGGCGAAAGCGCCATCCGCGGGATCCAGAACTTCGTCGACGACATCCTCCACAACAACGGCATGCCGTCGATGGTGAAGCGCGGTGCGCTGAAGGTCGGCGTCGACATGGGCAACAGCCCGGGCAAGGTGGTCTACCGCACGGAGGTGTTCGAGCTGATCCAGTACGCCCCCTCCACCGGGGAAGTGTACGGCCGGCCGTTCCTCATGGTGCCGCCGCAGATCAACAAGTTCTATTTCTACGACCTGTCGCCGAAGAAGAGCCTGATCCGCTTCGCGGTGGAGTCCGGCCTGCAGGTGTTCACCCTGAGCTGGCGCAACCCGACCCAGGAACACCGCGACTGGAACTTCGACACCTATATCGGCGCCATCGAAGAAGCCATGGAGGTGATCTGCGAGATCACCAACTCCCCCGACCTCAACATCGAGGGCGGGTGCGTCGCCGGCATCACGGTGGTCGGGCTGCTCGGCAGCCTGGCCGAGCGCGGCGTGCGCAAGGTGAATTCCGCGACACTGATGGTCACCACGCTGGACACCAGTGCCGAAACGCAGCTTGGCTCGCTGGCCTCGCCGGCGATGCTGGAACTGGCGGACATGAACACGTCCGCCAAGGGGGTGATGGACGGCGCCGAAATGGGCCGGGTCTTCGCCATGCTGCGGCCCAACGAGTTGATCTGGAACTACTGGGTCAACAACTACCTGCTGGGCAACGATCCGCCGACCTTCGACGTGCTCGCCTGGAATGCCGACACGTCCCGCATGGCCGGCGGCCTGCACCACCAGATCCTCGGTCTGGTGAAGGACAACAGCCTGGCCAAGGGCGAATTCGAGGTCCACGGCAAGCCGGTGCGCCTGAAGGCGATCGACTGCGACCAGTTCTGGCTGGCCGGCTCCACCGACCACATCACCCCGTGGCGCGCCTGCTACTCGTCCACCAAGCTGGTCGGCGGCAAGCGCGAATTCGTGCTGAGCGACGGCGGCCACATCCAGAGCATGGTGTCCTCGCCGGCCAATCGCAAAGCCAAGTTCCACGTCAGCACCAAGCAGCCGAAAGACCCGGATGCCTGGCTGGAAGGGGCGACGGAGCACGATTCGAGCTGGTGGCTCTACTGGCGAGACTGGATCACCAAGCGTTCCGGCGAGCTGCAGAAGGCGCCGGAAACCCTTGGAAGTGCGCAACATCCGGCGCTGACGGATGCCCCTGGCACATACGTCTTCGAATGAGCATGCAACCACTGGCGATTGATATGGCCCCCACCAAGAATCCGACCCGAAGCCCAGGCACCGACCTGAGCATCGAGATGGTCGAAGCGAACGGGACGCCGCTCAGAACGGCAACGCGGCCGGGATCCGGTGAGCGACCGCCGCTCGTCCTGCTCAACGGCATCGGTGCACAGCTCGAAGCCCTGAGCGGCTTCGTCAATGTGCTCAACCCCGAGATCGGTGTGATCCTGTTCGACATCCCCGGTGTCGGCGGCTCGCCCAAGCCGACGCGTCCGTTTCGGATGAGCGACATGGCCGTCACCATGGCGGCCCTGGTCGAGAAGCTCGGCCACACCCAGGTGGACGTCTTCGGCGTCTCCTGGGGTGGCGCGCTGGCCCAGCAGTTCGCGCACACCTGCCCGAACCACTGCCGGCGTCTGATCCTGGGCGCCACCGCGCCCAGCTCGATGACCATCCCGCGCAAGCCCATGGCGATGATGACCATGATGAATCCGATGCGCTTCACGCAGAAGGATTACGTGGCCAACAACGCCATGAAGATGTACGGCGGCAAGCTGCGCGACGACCCGACCGCACTGGGCAACCTGACGGAGCACATGGCCGGCGGAGCCGGTTCCATGGGCTCGGTCATGTACCAGATGATGGCCCTGATGGGCTGGACCAGCCTGCACTGGCTGCACCAGCTCAAGCAGCCCACCTTGGTGATTGCCGGCAAGGACGATCCCATCGTCTCGCCCACCAACGCCCAGACCATCGCCAACCGGATCCCCAACTCCCGGCTGGAGATGGTGGACTGCGGCCATCTGTTCATCCTCACCCTCGCCGAGGAGATCGCGGCGATGGTGGATGACTTCCTGGGCGGCCCGCCATGAGCCCCCAGCCGGAGTCGCACCGGATCCGGGTCGACGACGTCGAACTCCATTGCGAGGTCGTCGGCGAGGGCGAACCGCTGCTGCTGATCCACGGGCTCGGTTCGTGCACCGAGGATTGGCAGCCACAGATCGAGGCCTTCAGCCGGTCCTACCGGGTGATCGCGTTCGATCTGCGCGGCCACGGGCGCTCCACCAAGCCCCGCAAGGGCTACAGCATCGAGCGGTTCGCCCGCGATACGGCCGCTCTCATCAACCAGTTGGGCACCGGCCCGGTGCATGTCGTCGGCATCTCGCTCGGCGGCATGGTGGCCTTCCAGCTCGTCGTCGATGCGCCGGAGCTGGTGAAGAGCATGACCATCGTGAACAGCGGCCCGGCGGTGCCGGCGGCGACGTTCAAGCAGCGCATGCCCCTCTACGTCCGGCTCGTCTATCTGCGGACGCTGGGGCTGCGCCAGATGGCCAAGAAGGTGGTCCAGGGGCTGTTCCCGGAACCGGGCCAGGAGGCGCTGCGGCAGGGCTTCATCGAACGCATCATGAAGAACGACAAGCACTGCTACATCGCCTCGCTGAAAGCCATCTTCGCCGGCTGGGGGGTCGCCCAACACCTGGGCGAGATCCGCTGCCCGGTGCTCGTGATCGCCGCCGACCAGGACTACACGCCGGTGGCCCTCAAACAGCTCTACGTCGACCGGCTGCCCAATGCCCGAATGGTGGTCGTACCCGACTCACGCCATGCGCTGCCGATGGAGAAGCCACGCGAGTTCAACCAAGCACTCGCGGATTTCCTCGCTCCGCTCACGGGGGGTGCGGTGAGCACCCCTTCATCTCAGGAAGCTCAATAGGAGAAACACCGTGATCCAAATCGGCAACGTCATGCTGAAGAATCCGTTGTTCCTCGCCGCAGGTTGCGCAAAGCACCCCGACGGTGCGCGCAAGATCCTCGCTTCGCCGTCCTCCGCCTTGGTGGTTGGCAGCATTACGACGGAGCCTTACGGCGTGGACGATGGTGACGTGCTGTGGTGCGACGGCGCCCGCTCGGTCACCGGTTTCGGGTTCCCCAATGCCGGCATCGATGCCTGGCAGGCGGACCTCGTGGAACTGGCCGCGGCCGCGCAGGAGGCGGAGAAGCCCTTCGTCGTCAACGTCGCCGGCAACAGCGTCGAAGACTACCTCAACCTCGCCGAACGCGCCTTCGTGGCCGGTGCGGATGCGGTGGAGCTGAACTTCGCCTGGCCGTGCCTGCTCAGCCCGCGCCTGGTGAAGCACGCGTTCTCCGACGACCCGGCGGCGGTGACGGAACTGCTGCGTGCCGCCCGCCACCGGTTTGCCGGCAAGCACGGCGACCTGTGGCTGAAGTTCTCGCCCCTGCAGCCCACCATCCTGGAGCAGATGGCCGCGGCCATCTCCGCGGAAGGCGGCAAGCTGGTCACCGCGGTGGCGTGCTGCGGCCCGTATCCGCGGACGCTGTTCCTGGAACCCGACGGCAGCTCGGTCGTCGGCAGCGACTCCTTCGGCCAGATGAGCGGCGAAGTGTTGCGGCCGATCGCGCTGGGCCAGGTGCGCCAGTTCCGCACCTTGCTGCCGGCCGAAGTCTCGGTCATCGGGCTCGGCGGCGTGTCGATCCGCGAGCATGTGGACCAGTACCTGTACATGGGGGCAGCCGCAGTCGGCCTGGCCACCGCCTACCAGGTCGGCGGGGTCAGCGTGTTCGACTACCTGTTCGCCGAAGAAATGACAGCCTAACCGCGGCCCGAACGGGCGGGGCGGCCGGGTGGGTGCCAAGGCACCGGCCCGGCCGCAGCCGCCGGCTCGGCCGCACCGCTTCACACACGACACCAACGAACAACAAGCAACACGCGTAGGGAGAGACTGTCATGTCCGTCATCAGACCGGACCCGGGTGATCCGGGATCGATCGTGCCCGCCAGGCTTGGCGGCGCTTCGGTCTCCGCTCAGCGCACCACACCGATCTTCAGGGGGCCGTGCCTGTCCACCTAGGTGCCTTTGTCCCGCCGGCGGTCGCCCGGCGGGGTCGGGACGGGTGGTCCCAGGCCGGTTCGCGCGGGCGCGCAATCGCCTGAGGAGGGGAAAGCGGCCGACCGGGGCCACCCACAACCAGCACATCGGATTTCAGGGCACGGGTACGGCGGCAGCCGGGCACCGGCCCGGACACCAAGCCGCGCCGACCGGCCGGCAAGACGGGACGCCTGATCGACAACCGGCCGGACAGCGCAGCGGATGGGTACCCACCTCAAACGCTGCCGGACGACCGAAACGCCACACAAGTCGTTAGAACACGAAGGAGGCTACAGATGGGTTCAAGCAACTTCTTCATCCGGAAGGCGGCCGTGCTCGGCACGGGCATCATGGGCCCGCGCATCGCCGCGCACCTGGCCAACGCCAATGTTCCGGTTGTCTTGTTCGGGATGTCCGAAGAAAGCGGCATCCCCAATGCGGACCCGGTCAAGGCGCTTCAGGGGCTGAAGAAGCAGGACCCGGGCGCCTTCGTTTCCCGCTCCCGCGGGTCGTACGTGGACACCGCGACCTATGAGGACAACCTGGACGTCCTTGAGGGCTGCGATCTGATCATCGAAGCGATCATCGAGAACTGGGACGCCAAGGAAGATCTCTACAAGAAGATCGCCCCGCATATCGGCCCCAACGCCATCCTCGCCTCCAACACGTCGGGCCTGTCGGTCAACAAGATGGCCGAGCTGCTGCCCGAGGGCCTGCGCAAGAACTTCTGCGGCGTGCACTTCTTCAACCCGCCGCGGCACATGGCCCTGGTGGAACTGACGCCGTGCGAGCAGAGCGACCCGGCGATGCTGGACAACCTGGAATCCTGGATGGCCACGCGGCTCGGCAAGAGCATCGTGCGCGCCAAGGATACCCAGAGCTTCGTGGCCAACCGCATCGGCCTGTTCTCCATCCTGGCGGTGATGCACCACACCAAGGCGATGGGGCTGGGGCTGGACGAGGTGGACCAGCTCACCGGCCGTCTGATCGGCCGTCCCGCCACCGCCACCTTCCGCACCTCCGACATGATCGGGCTGGACACGCTCAACACCGTGATGGGCGTGCAATACGCCACCCTGCCGGACGATCCGTGGCGCGAGTATTTCCTGGCGCCGGATTGGTTCGCCGGGCTGATCGCCAAGGGCGCGCTGGGCCTGAAGACCAAGGGCGGCATCTACCGCAAGGCCGGCAAGGACATCACCGTGCTCGACCTGGGCACCCAGGACTACCGGGCGTCCGGCGCCAAGGCGTCCGATGAGGTGACGGCGATCTTCAAGATCAAGGATCCGGTGGAGCGTTTCGCCAAGCTGCGCGCCAGCGACGACAAGCATGCCCAGTTCCTGTGGGCCTATCTGCGCGATCTCTTCCACTACGCCGCCTATCACCTGGCCGACATCGCCGACAATGTGCGCGATGTCGACTATGCGATGCGCTGGGGCTGGGCGTGGTCGGCCGGTCCGTTCGAAACCTGGCAGTCGGCCGGCTGGGCCGCCCTCGCCGCGGCGATCCAGGAGGATATCGACGCCGGCAAGTCGATGGCCAAGGTGGCGCTGCCGGGCTGGGTGACGGCGCGCGACGGCGTGTACCAGGGCGGCAATGCCTACTCGCCGGCCGAAAACGGCCTGAAGGGCCGCTCCAGCCTGCCGGTCTATGCCCGCCAGCTCTTCCCCGATCCCATCATCGGCGAAACGGTGGAGCAGGGCGAAACCCTGCATGAAACCGGCAGCATCCGCCTGTGGCGCCTGCCCAATATCGACAGCGACATCGCCATCCTCTCCTTCAAGAGCAAGATGCACTCGCTGGAGAAAGGCGTGGTGGACGGCATCCATGAGGCCGTCGCCATGGCCGAGGCGGACTTCGACGGCCTGGTAGTGTGGCACGGCGCGCCCTTCGGCGTCGGCGCCAACCTCGCCGAGCTGCTGGAGTTCATCAAGGTGGACGACTGGGCCTCGGTGGAAGCCGCGGTGGCGCATTTCCAGGCGGCCACCAAGGCGTTGCGCTACGCCCAGGTGCCCACCGTGGCCGCGGTGGAAGGCATGGCCTTCGGCGGCGGTGCGGAAGTGGCGATGCACTGCGCCCACCGGGTGCTGGCACTGGAAAGCATGATCGGCCTGGTGGAAGCCGGCGTCGGCCTGATCCCCGCCGGCGGCGGCTGCAAGGAGCTGGTGCGGCGCGCGTCTGAGTCGGCCATGGCCCGCACGCTGAAGGATCCGTGGGAGGACATCCAGAAGGCGTTCCGCAGCATCATCCGCGGCGCCACCTCCCGCGGGGCCGTGCACGCCCAGGAGATGAACTTCGCCAGCCCGTGCGACACCGTGCGCTTCAACCCGCGCGAGGTGATCTACGTGGCGCTGAAGCAGGCCCGGGCACTGGCCGATGCCGGCCATACCCCGCCGCTGCCGGCCCGCGACATCAAGGTGATCGGCGCCCAGGGCCGGGCCACGCTGCGCATGGACCTGGTGAACCTGCGCGACGGCGGCTTCATGAGCCCGCACGACTATCTGGTTTCGGATACCGCGGCGATGGTGCTGTGCGGCGGCGACGTCGACCCCGGCACCCTGGTCGACGAGGACTGGCTGCTCACGCTTGAGCGCAAGTCGTTCGTCGCGCTGGCCAAGACCGAGCCGACCCAACAGCGAATGGCGCACATGCTGCAAACCGGCAAGCCGCTGCGCAACTGAACGCCAGCCCAGGAGGACACCCCCATGAGCAAGCAAATTCAGGACGCCTACATCGTTGCCGCCACGCGACTGCCGATCGGCCGGCGCAACGGCTACTTCAAGACCACCCGGCCCGACGACATGCTGGCCCACTGCATCAAGTCCGTGCTGGCGCAGGTGCCGGAAATCGATCCGGCCCGCATCGGCGACGTGGTGGGCGGCTGCGCCCTGCCGGAAGCCGAACAGGGGCTCAACGTCACCCGCATGGGTGCGATCCTGGCCGGGCTGCCCAAAAGCGTGCCCGGCGTGCAGGTGAACCGCTTCTGCTCGTCCGGCCTGCAGGCGGTGGCCATGGCCGCCGACCGCATCCGCGTGGGCGAAGAGGACATCATGATCGGCTGCGGCACCGAGACCATGAGCATGGTCACGATGCTGGGCAACAAGGTGGTGCTGAACCCGGCCCTCTACGACAATCCCGACCACAAGGGCGTGCCCATGGGCATGGGCCTGACGGCGGAGAATGTCGCCGAGCAGTGGAACGTGTCGCGCGACGACCAGGACGAGTTCGCCTACATGTCCCACCAGAAGGCGATCGCCGGCATCGACAACGGCACCTTCGCGGCGGAGACCACGACCTACCCGGTGCGCCACCACCTGCCGGACCCGGAAACCGGCGGCATCAAGGTGACCGAGAAGGTCGTCAAGGACGACGAAGGCGTGCGCCGCGACATCAACCAGGAGAAGCTCGCCAAGCTGCGCCCGGTGTTTTCCGCCAAGGGCTCGGTCACGGCCGGCAACTCCTCGCAGATGTCGGACGGGGCGGCGGCCGTGGTCATGGTGTCGGAGAAGGTTCTGAAGGAACTGAACCTGACGCCGATGGCCCGCTTCGTCAGCTTCGCGGTGCGTGGCGTGCCGCCGGAGGTGATGGGCATCGGCCCGATCGAGGCGATCCCCGCGGTGCTCAACAAGAGCGGCATCAAGCTCGACGACCTCGACTGGATCGAGCTGAACGAAGCCTTCGCCTCGCAGTCGCTGGCGGTGATCCGCACCTGCGGGCTGAACCCGGCGAAGGTGAACCCGCTGGGCGGCGCCATCGCCACCGGCCACCCGCTGGGGGCCACCGGTGCGGTGAAGACCGCCACCATCGTGCATGCCCTGAAGCGGGAGAACCTGAAATACGGGCTGGTCACCATGTGCATCGGGCACGGCATGGGGGCAGCCGGGATCTTCGAGGCGGTCTGAGGCCGTCATGCGGAGCGGAGGGGCCGTGGCGTCTACCCGATGTTGCGCTGCGGCTCCCCCGACAGCTTTGGCCCCAAGTGCCTCGGCAGGCGCACCGCCCGCACCCGTCGGGCGGTGGCGTCGGCCGCAGTTGACAAGTCTTCGTTGCATCCATGATATGGCTGGCGGAATTGAGAACGCCCTCTAGATCTTGGATTCATAATGTCCGAGCCAGTGCTCTGCGGCGGCGCGTGCCCCGGCGGCCCGTTCGTCGAGCCCTTTGCGGTCCGTGGGGCTGCCCATGCTGAGGCGGGGCCGGCCTGATGCCCGAACGCACGGCGACGCTGATCGACGAGGGATCGGGCGAGGACGATACGTCTGCACTCAACCTGCGCCAGCTTCTGCTGAAGCGTTCGGTGTGGTTCGAGGAGCAGATTTTCGAAGCCGCCGAGCGCTACGGCTACGGCTTCGTGACGCCGGCGATGAACCGGCTGTTCGCCCATATGCCGCGCCAGCCCATCAGCATTTCCGCCCTGGCACGCCGGCTGGCGGTGAGCCGCCAGGCGGTGCACCAGACGGTGGCGGAAGCCTGCCGCCGCGGCATCCTGGAACTGGTGTCGCACGAAACCGACGCCCGCCTGCGCAAGGTGCGCTTCACCAAGAAGGGCCGGGCGATGAAGCAGGCAGCCGCACTGGCCGTGCAGGAGATCGAGGCGGAGTTGGAACGCCGGCTGGGGGCGGAGGATTTCGCCGCCCTCCGGCGCATCCTGGAGCGCGCCTGGTAGGTCGCCCGCCGCGGCCGGAATGGGCTTCCAGGCCCCTTCGATTGCCCTTTTCGCAGTGCCCACCGATCGGCTGCAAGCCAGGCACAGCCTGGCCTGCGGGCGTGTTGACAAGCCACACTTGTCAAGATACCTTGACAAAAATCCATGAGACGGCCGCAAGGCCGCCGTTCGTGCCGCCTGCACGAACCAACGCGTTGGGGAGATGACCGCCCATGCAATCCACGATGATGCAGGTTCCGCTCAACGTCGCCCATTTGCTTGAGCGCGGCCGCCTGTTCTTCGGCACCCACGAGATCGTCTCGCGGCTGCCGGACAAATCGCTCGCCCGCACCAATTTCGCCGCGATCCACGACCGTGCGCGGCGGCTCGCCAAGGCGCTGGTGGGTGCCGGGGTGAAGCAGGGCGAAGCGGTGGGAACCTTCATGTGGAACAGCTCCTGGCACCTGGAAGCCTATTTCGGCATCCCGGTGGCCGGTGCCGTGCTGCACACCATCAACCTGCGCCTGTCGCCCCAGGACATCGCCTACATCATCGAGGATGCCGGCGACCGCGTGGTCCTGGTCGACGACGTGCTGCTGCCGCTGTTTGAAAAGGTGCTGGCGTTCACCAAGGTGGACCGCATCATCGTGGTGCCGACCAGCGGTGCTGCCGTGCCCGACGGCTACGAGAGCTACGAGGACTTCATCGCCGAGGACGCGGCGGACTACCGGTACCCGGAGCTGGACGAGAACGCGCCGTGCGGCATGTGCTACACGTCGGGCACCATCGGCCGCCCCAAGGGCGTGGTGCATTCCCACCGGGCGGTGGTGCTGCATGCGCTGTCGGTGTCGCTGCCGGATTGCCTCAACCTGTCGTGCCATGACTCGGTGTTCGTGGTGACGCCCATGTTCCACGTCAACGCGTGGGGCGTGCCGTTTGCCGCCGCCATGGTGGGCTGCAGCCTGCAGTTCCCCGGCCAGCACATGGGCCCCGAAGACCTGCTGGACATCATGGAGAGCGAGAAGGTCACGCTGGCGCTGGGCGTGCCGACCATCTGGATGTCGATCCGCCAGACGCTGGACCGCCAGCCCGACCGCTGGAAGCTGGGCCACGGCACCCGCATGATGGTGGGTGGTGCTGCGGTGAACCCGGCCCTGGTCGGCGGGCTGGAAGCCCACGGCCTGTCGATCAAGCACGGCTGGGGGATGACCGAGCTGACGCCGGTTGGCACGCTGTCCTGGCTGAAGCCGGAACACACCAGCCTGCCGCCGGAAAAGCAGTACGAGATCCGCGCCCGCCAGGGCCTGCCGATCCCGTTGATGGAACTGCGCATCATGGGCGACGAGGGCGTGCAGCCGTGGGACGGCGAGTCGGTCGGCGAGTTGCAGGTGCGCGGCCCCATCGTCACCGGCGGCTACCACAACCAGCCGACGGGCGACGACAAGGTGACCGCCGACGGCTGGTTCCGCACCGGCGACGTGGCGGCCATCGATCCCGAAGGTTACATGCGGATTTCCGACCGCACGAAGGACCTGATCAAGTCGGGCGGCGAGTGGATCAGCTCGGTCGACCTGGAAAACGCCATCATGGGGCACCCGGCGGTGGCCGAAGCCGCCGTTATCGCGGTCCAGCACCCGAAATGGGATGAGCGGCCGCTGGCCGTGGTGGTCAAGCGCGAAGGCCATGAGGTGACGGCCGAGGAGCTGCGCGCGTTCATCGCCCCGCGCTTTGCCAAGTGGCAGCTGCCCGACGATTTCGCCTTCGTCGATGCCTTGCCCCACACCTCCACGGGCAAGTTCCTCAAATCCGCGCTGCGCAAGCAGTTCGAGGACTTCGTCTCCTCTGCACCCTAGGCGCGGAGCGGGGCGTCCACCCGTGCCGGGCGGTATGCCGCCCGGTTCCACCTTTCATCAACGGCATCCAAATGGGGAGGAACGGCCGATGGGCATTCCCGGATACGGCCTGAAGACCGTCAACGACTTCGTCGGTCAGGAGCTTGGGGTTTCGGACTGGCACCTGATCGACCAGGACAGGATCAATGCCTTCGCCGCCTGCACCGGCGACGACCAGTGGATCCATGTGGACGTGGAGCGTGCCAAGGCCGAAGGGCCGTTCGGCGGCACCATCGCCCATGGCTACCTGACGCTGTCCATGCTGGCGCCGATGCAGATGGAAGTGGGCGTGATCCCGGAAGACGCCGGCCAGGCCATCAATTTCGGCCTCGACTCGCTGCGCTTCCTCAGCCCCGTGCCGGCGGGTGCACGCATCCGCATGCGCATCAAGCTGGAAGCGGTGGAAGATCGCGGCAAGGGCCGCCAGCTCCTCCGAACCACCAACACCATGGAGATCGAGGGCTCCGACAAGCCGGCCTTCACCGCGCAATCGCTGGCGCTGGTCTGGTAGGCACGCCCGCTCAGGCCCGGCGGCGGTGGCCGTCCGGGCCTCTTACCCACCCCCAAAACGCAAACCGGCAGCGGTGACCTGTGTCATCCGCTGCCGGGTGCTGTCCAGTATTCGTGTCCGGTCATCTGTCCGCGCCTGAAAGCAAGCGGCGGGACCGATGGCGCGCCGCGGCGCTACAGCGCCGGGCGCGGCCGGATCCAGTGGTCAGGTGTTGGGCATGCCCTTGGTGGCGATCTTCTGGGCTTCCTCGGCGAATTCGCGGCCGATGGAGGCCATCGCCTGGGCGTCGCCCGCCAGCTTCTCACCGACGGTCTTCAGGAAGTCCTGCTGCTTAGCAAAGAAGTCCTGCAGATCCTGCGGGCCGGAAATGTCCGTCGCCGCGCGCAGCTGGCGCATGTTCATTTCCGTGTAGTCGCGCAGGCTGGCGAGCTGCATGGAGGCAAGCTGTTCCAGCTTGGACAGGGTGAGCTTGTTCAGCTCCCGCGTCGGGCCCAGGAACTTCTCGGTCTGGTCCTTGAACTGGTCCTTGAGATGGTCGAAGGGCTGTTCGGTCATGGCGGTACCCCGATGGCTAAGTGGTTCCCCGATGTTGCGGTGCAGCATAGTGCGGTTTTTGCTGCACTGCAACATATTCCTTCCGGTGGCCCCGAAGCCATGCCCAGTGTTTTCCGGGGCTCAGGTTTTTTGAACATGGCAGGCCGGTAGGTTCGTAAGGACATCGTCGGCCGGTGCTGCTCCGTCAACCCGTTGCGGCGGGGTGGCGGGGGCGGCTGAGCGGCGCCGGGAACCGTGGCGTCGCCGCAGGGTTGCGCAGCCGCCGCGAGCGGGCGGATCGAAAGACCGCAGGTATCACCCTGACGCCGCTCAACAACCGCCCGCACCCCACTCTACCTTTGGAAGATATTGTCAAGTTGAAAGTCGGCCTTCGAGCAGGTAGGCTGGGCAAACACGGACGGCGTGACGATTCCCACACCAGACGCTGGCAACCTGGCCGAACCTCTGCGGCCTTACCGGCGGGCCGTGGTTTTGCAGTGCACCGGGACGGTGCGGCTGGGAAGCGCCCAGTGGCCGCACGTGACCGGAAGCGGCGGCACGCAAGGCGGAATTGGTGCAGGCGGGGGGCCGTTTTCCGCGGAAAACCCCCGCCGGAATGCCCATAGGCGGGATAGGGATCAACGATGCTGCGTTGCAGGAGAAACCGATTGTACGAAGCCGCAGCGTTGAGTTACCGTTTCGCAAGCTGACACTGAGTAGACAGGCAAGATGGCCCGCACACGCGCCCTCGACTACGATGAAAAACGCCAGGCTATCTTGCGCCGGTCAGTCAGCGTGATCGCCGAACGGGGTGTAGAACGCGCATCGATGGCGCAGATTGCTTTAGAATGCGGTGTCTCCAAAGCACTTCTCTATCATTATTACACAAGCAAAGAAGAACTGGTTTACGATATTCTTTCGAGCTACCTGGAAAATCTTGACGCTGTTATCGCCGATGCAGACAATCCCGAGCTGCCGCCGGTAGAGCGGCTGCGTCATCTGGTGTATACAACCCTGGATCACTATCGCGACAGCGATGATCAACATAAAGTCCAGATCAGCGCCATGCGGGCCTTGCCGGCGGACAAGGTGGAAACGCTGCGCGAGATCGAGCGCTCCATCGTCCAGCGCTTCGCCACGGTGATCGAAAGCGTCAACCCGGCCCTGGCCGACGACCGGCCGCGCCTGATGCCCGTCACCATGTCGCTGTTCGGCATGATGAACTGGGTCTACATGTGGTTCCGCGTCGAAGGCCCGCTGTCGCGCAACGAGCTGGCCGACCTGATGACCCAGCTCATCATCAACGGCGTGCAATCGCTGGACGAACGGCCCCACCCGGTCAGCCGTGCCCAGCCTTCAGCCGGTCGAGGAACAGTGGGTCATAGTCCGGTGCAGTGACGCGCCGGCGGTTGGGTTCCGGCTCCGTCAGCGGCGTCGTTTCTTCCAGCTTGCTGTGGGCCTCGACGGCGAGTCGCTGGTAGACGCCGGTGCCCCGCCGCTTCCAGTCGATCTCCTCCGCACTCAGCGTCCGCACCACCTTGGCCGGCGCCCCCATCACCAGGCTGGCCGGCGGGATCTGCGCCTTCGCCTTCACGAAGGCGAGCGCGCCGACGATGCTGTTCTCGCCGATCACCGCCTCGTCCATCACCACCGCGTTCATGCCGACCAAAACGTTCCGGCCGATGCGGCAGCCGTGCAGCACCGCACCGTGGCCGATATGGCCGTCCTCGGCGATCACCGTTTCCAGGTTGGGAAAGGCGTGGACAACGCAGGTTTCCTGCAGGTTGGAGCCCCTCTCCATGATGATGCGGCCGAAATCGCCGCGCAGCACGGCGTTGGGGCCGACATAACAGCCGGCCCCGACGATGACGTCGCCGATCAGCACGGCGGCGGGGTGCACGAATGCGGTCGGGTCGACGACGGGGCGCACACCGTCATAGGCGTAAACCTGTGCCATAAGCCTCAGCCTTTCCTGCCGGCGCCGGCACACCTGGAGTTGCGGTTCAGGGGCGGCGGCGCCATTCCTCAGACGCCTCATTCCACATCGGCCCGCAGTGAGTCTATGGTCGCACCATGAGTTCAGCGGTTCTCACCACCCTGGTCGACGACTTCACCGCCCGGCACGCGCTGCGGGCGGGCTCCTTCATCGTCACCTTCTACGGCGACGTGATCCTGCCGCGCGGCGGGTCGGTGTGGATCGGCAATGTCATTGAAATGTGCCGCGTCGTCGGCATCAACGAAAGCCAGGCGCGCACCGCCATCTCGCGGCTGACGGAAGCGGGGCGGCTGACCGGCCTCAGGTCGGGCCGGCGCAGCTTCTACCACCTCACCGATGCCGCGGCGGCGGAGTTCGAAGCCGCCGCCCACGCCATCCACGGCCCCGGTGCAGCACCTGAGGATGCGTCCTGGACCCTGGTGAAGGTGTCCGGCGATGCGGCGGGCGTGCTCGCTACCCTGGGGGGACGCGGCTTCGGCCATATCGGCCCGGCCATGGTGCTGAAGCCGGGCGACTGCCGGGCGGAGGTGCACTCCACGCTCGGCGCCAGCCGCCATTCGGTGCTGTTCGCCGCCCACCCCGAAGAGCTGTCCGCGGGCTCGCTGGCGGAACTGGCGGCCGACACCTGGGATCTCGACGGGCTGTCGGCCGTCTATGCCGATTTCGCCCACAGGTTCCAGCCGCTCACCGCCGCCTTCGATGCCGGCCAGCGCCTCGGCGGGGCGGAAAGCCTGGTGGCCCGCCTGCTGCTGGTGCACGAGTTCCGCCGCATCGCCCTGCGCGATCCCGGCCTGCCGGCCTCCGCCCTGCCGGCGGATTGGGCGGGCACCGCGGCGCGGGCACTGTTCCGGCGCTGCTACGATCGCCTGACCCCGGTGGCCGAACGCCACGTGCTGGGCCACTTCGTGGATGCCGAAGGGCCGCTCAGGCCGGTGCCCAGGGTTCCCCGCATCGCCCGCAGCAGCAACGCAGCCTAAGCTTTCAGATTGAGAGGGGGCGTCCCCGGGCCGCCTCGCGAAATATCACACAGAATCGCAAAAACAGCTTTTTTCTGTGACAGAACGCGATATAATTGACTGTAGGGTCAGGGTATGGCCGAGAGTCGGCAATGGGGCGCCGCAGAGCGCCCACGCCAAGGGAGAGAGGCAAATCGTGGCGGACGCTTTTATCTGCGATGCAGTCAGAACGCCCATCGGGCGATACGGGGGTGTGCTGGCGTCGGTCCGGGCGGACGACTTGGCGGCCGCACCGTTGCGGGCCCTGATGGAGCGCAACCCGGGTGTCGAATGGACGGCGGTTGACGACCTGATCTACGGCTGCGCCAACCAGGC
>JAGQRL010000192.1:4238-6690 GCA_020425485.1 Rhodospirillaceae bacterium | reverse complement strand
TCGGCGACGTCGCGCACATAGACCGGCCGGCCGTCGTAGCTGGTGAGCAGCAGCAGCCCGATATCCGGCACCCCTTGCAGCGTCTGGCCGGCCACCACGGTGAGCGTGTCGCCATCCTGGCGCACCGTGCCGATGTTGAAGGAGCGGTTGGCGTTCTCGATCTTCTCCACGAGCTGGTTGAGCGTGACCCCGTAGAGCGACAGCCGCTCGGGGTCGGGCTCCACGCGGATCTGGTCGGCCCGGCCGCCGACGATATAGGTGTTGCCCACATCCTCCACGTCGCGCAGGTCGAGCAGCAGTTCCTCGGCAAGCTGGTAGAGGTCGTTGTCGGTCCAGCGGTCGGCGACGGCGGGGTCCGGGTAGACCGTGAGCACCAGGATGGCGACATCGTTGATGCCGCGGCCGACGATCAGCGGCTCGGGAATGCCCAGCGGCATGCGGTCGTAATTGGCGCGCACGTTCTCGTGCACCCGGAGGATGGCGTCGTCCTCATCGGTGCCGACCTCGAAGCGGGCGGTGGCGACCACGCGGTCGTCATAGGTGTTGGTGTAGACGTGCTCCACCCCGTCGATGGCCGACAGGATGTCTTCCAAAGGCTCGGTGACCAGTTCCACCGCATCGGCGGCGCGCAGGCCGTTGGCCTCCACGAACAGGTCGACCATGGGCACGCTGATCTGCGGTTCTTCCTCCCGCGGCAGCGACACCAGCGCCAGCGTGCCGGCGATCAGCGCCGCCAGCAGCAGCAGCGGCGTCAGCGGCGACCGGATGAAGGTCCGCGTGATCGTGCCGGAAAGATCGAAACTCATGGCTCGGCGGTGCCCGCCCCCTCCGGTGGCACGATGACGTCGCCGGGGTGGAGGCCCGACAGCACTTCCACCCCGCCCGGCACCGGCGGCCCGCGGAACGCCAGTTCCGGCACCGCCTGGCCGACACGCACGGGGATTTCCTCGCCGCCCTCCAGGCGCACGAAATCGACGCCGTAGCGGCTGTACACATACTCCACCGGCACCACGATGGCCTGGCGCTCGCCGGCGGACACGAACACGCGCGTGCGCTCGCCGATGAAGAAGTCGCCAAGGTCGCCCACCGCCACATCGGCTTCCACCCGGCCCTGGGCGATGCGGGGATAGACCTGGCGCACGGTGCCTTCGCGCAGGTCGTCGCCGGCCGAAGCCTGCAGGCCGCCGGCCCCCACCAGCACCGGGTCGCCCTCGCGGATGAAGCGGGCATGGCGTTCCGGCAGGGTGATGCGCAGCACCGTGACGTCCGAGGCGATTTCCGCGATCACCTCGCCCGGCAGCACCACCTCGCCGTTCACCACCGGCACGCTGAGCACCCGGCCGGTGACGGGGGCGAGCACGGCTTCCTGGTCCATCTGTGCCTGCACCACGTCGCGCTCGGCTTCCGCCGCGGCGATTTCCGCCGTCAGCACGGTCACCTGGGTGGTGGCTTCATCCAGTCTGGCTTCGGTGGCGGTGCCGGTTTCGCGCAGCCGCTGCACGCGGGCGAGATCGGTCTCCGCTTGGCCAAGCTGGGCCTCCAAGGCGGCGATGCGCGCACCGATGGCCGCCAGTTGCTGCGGCAAGGTGTCGTCGACCACGCGCGCCAGCAGGTCGCCCGCTTCCACCTGGCTGCCTTCGTCGATCTCGATGCCGTCGACGGTGCCGGTGAGGCGGGCACGCGCGGTCACCTCGTCGACGCTTTCCACCGTGCCGAACACGGCCTTCAGGTCATCGATGGCAATGCTGGCGACCTCGAAGGTCTGGGCCGCGGCGGGGCCGCCGGCAGCAGCACCGGCCAGCACGGCGAACGCGGCAGCGGCCGCCAGCCGGAGCGGGGGAAAACGGGCGGGACGTGCGGTCATGGCGTGGCCCGGGTGGGGTTGCAACAGGCCGGCGGCCATGGTGGCCGGCCGGCAAAAGGGCGCCCAGCCTGCGGCGGCGCCAGCATCGAGCCTATAGCAGATCGCCGGTGTCGCGTCCGCTGATTGCGGAAACCTGCCTTGAAGATGCTCGTTTCCGGCGCCGTCTCCGCCGCCCCACCCTGCCGCTGGCATTGCCATCGCAGTGCAACTTGCGCCACATGGGAGAGAATCGTCCCAGCAAGGCGTATGAGGAGGAGAAATGGCGCAGCCAACAAGCGGGCAGATGCCGCTGCCGCAGCGGGTGCGGATCGTCGAAGTGGGGCCGCGGGACGGCCTGCAGAACGAACCGACCGCGGTCTCCGTCGACGTCAAGGTCGAGCTGATCGAACGGCTGGTGGCGGCCGGGCTGACGGTGGTGGAAGCCGGCGCCTTCGTCTCCCCCAAATGGGTGCCGCAGATGGCCGCCAGTGCCGAGGTGCTGGCGCGCCTGCCCAAGGGCGGCGACGTGCGCTTCCCCGTGCTGGTGCCCAACGACAAGGGGCTGGACCAGGCGCTGGAAGCCGGCGCCACCGAAATCGCCGTGTTCGG
>JAGQRL010000192.1:0-4181 GCA_020425485.1 Rhodospirillaceae bacterium | reverse complement strand
CGCTTCCGCCCGGTGGTGGAGCGGGCCACCGCCGCCGGCGTGCTGGTGCGCGGCTACGTGTCCTGCGTGCTCGGCTGCCCCTATGAGGGCGAGGTGGCACCGGAGAAGGTGGCCGAAGTGGCGGGCGAGCTGGCCGCCATGGGCTGCTACGAAATCTCGCTGGGCGACACCATCGGCGTCGGCACGCCACGCAAGGCGGTCGCCATGGTGGAAGCCGTCGCCCGCAAGGTGCCGGTGGACCGCCTGGCAGCACATTTCCACGACACCTACGGCCAGGCGCTGGCCAACCTGCTGGCCGTGATGGGGGCGGGCATCAGCGTCGTCGACAGTGCCGTCGGCGGGCTGGGCGGTTGCCCCTACGCCAAGGGGGCCACCGGCAACGTGGCCACGGAAGACGTGGTGTACATGCTGAACGGCCTGGGCGTGGACAGCGGCGTGGACCTGGGGCGGCTGGTGGAAGCCACCCAGTTCATCTGCGGCGTGCTGGGGCGCCCCCCGGCCTCCCGCGTGGCCAGGACCATGATGGCCCACCAGGCGGCCGCGGCCTGACCTGGGACACTGGAACGTTCGGCACGCGGCGACCGCCCGCAAGCGGGGTGGCTGCCGTGCGCCGGCATTCGCGAACATCGGGAAGCGAACAGCAAACGGCGGAAGCCGCTCCGGGGACGGGGCGGCGCCGGTCACGTCGTTTGTGTTGACATCTAGTTTTCTCGGTGTTTCATAATAGGCAACCACAAGAAACCAGGGCGCGCTGACCGGCGAGGGCTCTGGGCAAAGGGTGGACCGCGTGAAGGTTCTCGGCACCAGACTGCGCAAGTGGCGCTTTTCCGTCGGCATGACACTGGCCGACGCCGCCTCCCGCGTGGGCATTTCCAAGGGTTACCTGTCGCGCATCGAAAACGGCATTGCCTCGCCGTCGATCGCTGTTCTCAACCGTTTAAGTGCCGCCTATGGCGCGCCGCTCTCCAAGCTGATGGAGACCGGTGGCGTCGGTGCCGCCGTTTCGGTGGTGCGGGCCGGCGAACGCCTGCCGATCAACCGCGATGGTGGCGAGCACGGCTACCAGTACGCGCTGGTCAACCACCGCATGGCCGACCGGCGGGCCGAGTGCTTCGTCGTCGACATGCCGCCGGTGGACGAACCCATCGACATGTTCACCCATGCCGGCGAGGAGATGTTCTTCATCCTCGCCGGGCGGGTGCGGTTCGTCTACGGCGGGGTGGAGCACATCCTGGAGCCAGGCGACTGCATCTATTTCGACGCCACCGTCGAACATCGTGGCCTTGCCTATGGCGGGGCGCCGGCAACCGCCCTTGCGGTGATCGTGCCGCCGGCATCCGCCCAAGAGCAGGAAACGGGGGTCGAGGAATCATCCCCCGAAATCGGAGACGAAAAGGAGGAAACACAGAAATGCGCAAGCTGACCCTTTTGGCGGGGGGCGTTGCCCTGGCCGCTCTCACTGCCGGATCCGCCTCCGCACAGGAAGACGTGACCTGGCGGATGCAGGCCCTGTGGGATGCCAACACCACCCCGTACGAGTTCGAGCAGCGGTTCGTCGATCGCGTCGCCGAGCTGACCGATGGGCACTTCCAGATCACCTTGTACTCCGGCGGCCAGCTCGTTCCCGCGGCCGAGGCGTTCGAGGCGGTCCAGGAAGGCGCCTTCGAAATGATGAAGACCTTCGAGGGCTACGAAGCCGGAACCGTGCCGGCCTTCTATTTCACCAGCACCGTGCCGTTCGGCTTCGAGACGCCGGACCAGATGTCGACCTGGTTCTATGAACTGGGCGGCCTGGAAATGGTCCAGGAGGCCTATACCCCCTACGGCATGCACTACATCGCCCCGACCATCTATGGCCAGGAGCCGATCCACTCGACCTTCCCCATCGAAAGCCTGGCGGACATGGATGGCCGTATCGGCCGCTTCGTCGGCTTGGCCGGGCAGGTGATGGCGGCGTTCGGCGTCAACGTCACGCCGATGGCGACGGGCGAGGTGTATTCGGCCCTGGAGCGCGGCGTCATCGAATTCGCCGATCGTGGCGACCTGACCGCCAACCTGGAAGCCGGCCTGGCCGAGGTGGCGGACTACATCATCCTGCCGGGCGTGCACCAGCCGGTGACGGCGACCGCCTACGTTGCCAACCAGGAAGCGTGGGATGCGCTGCCGCGCAGCTACCAGGCGGCCCTGGAAGTGGCGGCCCGCGAGATCTCCGGTGCGCTGCGCGAGCACATCTTGGTGCAGGACGGTATTGCCCTGGCAGCCTATGAGGAAGCCGGCGTCGAAGTGATCTACCTGGATCCCGAAGACGTGGCGGCCGGTCGCGAGGTGGCGGAAGGCGCCTGGCGCGCCGCGGCCGGCGACGACGAACTGGCCAACCGGATCCTGGACAGCCAGATCGCGTTCATGCAGCAGCTCGGCCTGCTGTAATCCGAGGCGACGGCGGGTGCCCGGCAACGGGTGCCCGCCCGGGGCCGCGTCCGTGCGGGTTAAGGGGCCGTGCGGACGCGTGTCCCGCTTGCGTGCCCTCCGCTCCGGCCGTCGCTGACGGCCGCCGCGTCGGCCGTCCCTCGGTCTCCTGAGGACCCGACATGACCCTAGAAGCCCTCGTTGCGAAGGCTTGCCGGTTCGTCACCGCGTTCAACCGCTGGGTGGCGATGGCCGCCTCGGCCCTGGTCGTCGCGATGGTCGCGATGATCTGCTACGAGGTCGTGGTGCGCTACGCCTTCGATGCTCCCACCGTGTGGGCGATCGAATTGGCGCGGCTGCTGCTGGGGCCGTATTTCCTGCTGGTCGGCCCCTACATCCTGCATCTCGGCGGCCATGTGAACGTCGACATCTTCTATGCCCGCCTGCCGCGGCGCTGGGCCGGGGCACTCGACGTGATGGTCATCCCCATCATCATCTATTTCGCGGTGATGCTGCTGATCTACAGCGGCCCGCTGGCGGTGGCCTCCTACGAGGCTGGGGAAACTTCCACCTCGGCGTGGAACCCCATCGTCTGGCCCGCCAAGTTCGCCTTGCCGGTGGCCGTGGCACTGCTGCTGGCCCAGGCGCTGGTGGAATGGGCGCGCGCCATCGCCCGTGCGCTGGGCCGCGAGGATCCCTGCCCGCCGCCGGAGCCGGAGGAGCGCCAGGCATGACCAGCGAATTCACCCTGCTGATCATGTTCTTCGGACTGGTCGGCCTGATCCTCACCGGGCTGCCGCTGGCCTTTGCACTGGGTGCGCTGGCGATGCTGTTCACGCTCCTGCTGTGGGGGCCGAACGCGCTGGTGATCACCGTGCTGCAGACCTTCGACACCATGACGTCGGAAGTGCTGCTGGCGATCCCGCTCTACGTCTTCATGGCCGCACTGCTGCAGCGGTCGGGCATCATCGAAAGCCTCTACCGGGCGATGGAGCTGTGGTTCAGCCGGGTGTCCGGCGGGCTGGCCGTGGGCACGGTGGTGATCTGCACCATCATGGCGGCGATGACCGGCATCGTCGGGGCCGCGGTGGCCGCCATGGGCATCCTCGCCCTGCCGTCGATGCTGAAGCGCGGCTACGACGAGAAGTTGGCGCTCGGCACCATCTGTGCGGGCGGCACGCTGGGCATCCTGATCCCGCCCTCGGTCATCACCATCGTCTATGCCGTCACCGCGCAGATCTCCGTCGGCCAGATGTTCATCGGCGGCGTGGTGCCAGGCCTGCTGCTGGCCAGCCTCTACATCGGCTACATCGTGCTGCGCACGCTGATCAGCCCGAAACTGGCGCCGATAGGCGAGGATGTGGAGCACGCGACCTGGCGGGTGCGGGTGCGGGCGCTGAGCGCCCTGGTGCTGCCCACGCTGATCATCGTCGGCGTGCTCGGCAGCATCTATTTCGGCGTCGCCACGCCGACGGAGGCGGCCGCGGTTGGCGTTTTCGGCTCCATGGTGTCGGCCGCGCTGGAACGCCGGCTGGATGCCGACATGCTGGCCCGCTCGGTGTGGGATGCCGCCCGCGTGTCGGCGATGATCCTGTGGATCACCATCGGTGCGAAGGCCTTCGTGGCCATCTTCACCGGCACCGGCGGAGCCGACTTCCTCCTGGGTTTCATCGAGGGGCTGGATGCCAACCGCTACGTCGTGCTGGGCGCGATGATGCTGGTGCTGGTGTTCCTCGGCATGTTCCTGGACGAGATCGGCATCATCCTGCTGTGCG
>JAGQRL010000191.1 GCA_020425485.1 Rhodospirillaceae bacterium | reverse complement strand
CGATGCGGCCGAAATCGATGGGCGGAAGCTGATCGGTGAGGAAACCGCCAACCTCGATCGCCGGGTCCTTGCGGCGGGCATAGTCCAGCGTCACCTGGACGGTTTCGTCCTCAACCTCTTCCACCACCTCGCGGAAGCGCTTCAGGTCGATATCGCCCGACCGCCGGTCGATATGGGCGCGGATATCGTGCTCCAGGCCGTACTTGGACCGCGCGGCCTTCTGGATGGCCTGCTCCATGGCAGCGAGCACTTCGTCGCGCTCGATCCCCTTTTCGCGGGCCACCACGTCGGCCACCTGCAACAGCTCGCTCACCGTGCGTCCTCACCTTCCTCAGTCGTCTCTTCTGGTGCCGCCACACTGGCCTGGATCAGTGCGTCGGTCAGGATCAGTCGGGCGCGCTGGATGGCGCCGAACGGCAGATCCACCACCGCTTCGTCCGTTTCCATCCGCACCACCTGGTCCGCCGTGCCGACCAAACGGCCCTTGAAGCGGCGGCGCCCGTCATGCGGCCGCGTCAGCTCGATGCGGGCATCGAAGCCGGCGAAGCGCTCGAAGTCGCCCAACCGCGTCAGCGGCCGGTCGATCCCCGGCGACGACACCTCCAGGGTGTAGGCGGTCGGGATGGGGTCTTCCACGTCCAGCAACGCCGAGACCGAGCGGCTGATCGCAGCACAGTCGTCCACCGTCATGGCGGCCCCGTCCTGCCGATCGGCCATCACCTGGACCACCGGGCGCTGGCCGCCCGTTTCGTGCAGGCGCACCACCTCGTAGCCCATGGCCTCCAGCGAGGGTTCGATGATTGCCCGCACCCGCTCCATCCGTGGCGTATCGGGCAGCCGCAATTGGCTGCCTGGCTCCGTCTGCTCGGTCATGCCGTGCCGTTGTTGTCCTTGGGTCCAGGGCACCGGCCCCGCGACGCGCGCCCGGTTCCATCCCCCCAAAACAAAAAGGGCGGACCGCAGTCCACCCGATTGCATGAAGCCTGATGGCTCTATACCGGACACATCCTTAGTTATAGGACGTCCGAAACCGGTTGCAAGGCTCTTCGCGCCTGCCGCGTCGCTCCGTCGCCGCCGCTGCGGCCGGGCGGCCCTCGGTCCCGCCCGAAGGTCTGGCTGGGGCGGCAGGATTCGAACCTGCGCATGGCGGTACCAAAAACCGCTGCCTTACCACTTGGCTACGCCCCAACCGGTGGCGGCGACACCCCGATCAGGCCCCGCCGCGGGCGCGGACGATAACCGTGCCTTAGCCCCGGTGCAACGCCGACGGATCGCCGCATCGGCCGCGCAAACCGTGCCGTGCCGGGGACCCTTCGCCTTCTTTGTTCGCGGCCTTGGGAAACCGTTGCCAGGGGCCCCGGCAAGCACTTACACCTGAAAGTCTCAGCCAGATTCCAGGTGGAGTGCGTCGCGCGGCATGTCGACCGACCGTACCGATCCCGTTGTTCCACAGCCCCAGTCCGTGCCCGCCGACGCCGTGTCTGCCCAGACCGATGGCGGTCCCCCGGATCCGGGGGCATCCCATGCCGATATGCTGGCAGCGCTCGACCGCGTCAGCCGCCGGCTCGACCGGGTCGAGGCCGACCTGGAGCGCGTCGGCTCGCTGCTGCCCACCATGCTGGGCAGCGACAGCGAGGTTGCGGCCGAGCAGCCGGCGCTGAGCGCCCATGCGGGGCTGCCGGACCGCGTGGCCCTCGACGAGGACGACGAGGAGGAGGGCGGCCGCCGCTCGCTGGTGCCGTGGCTGATCCTGCTGCTGGCGCTCGGCCTGTTCGGCGGCGGCGCCTGGTGGGTGTTCAGCCAGCCCGGCGGCACCGGCCGCACCACCGCGCAGGTGACGGAGACCGACTTGGCGGGCGCGCCCGGCGATGCCGAACCGCCAGCCGCACCGGCCGTGCCCGTGGAGGAACCGGTCGCACCGCCGCAGGAACCGCCCCCCGCGGCCAGCCCGACGCCCGACCATGTGGCGGTGGCCGCCGGCCCGGTGGCCGGCACGCCGCCGGTGGAGCCGCACCCGGAGGTGGTGGCCGAACCGCCGACGCCGAACTACGCCGCATTGCCGGACGATGCGCCGCAGGAAGTGCGCGACCTCGCCGCCTCCGCGGAGGCCGGCGACGGCATGGCGCAGCACGATCTGGCGAGCTGGTACGCGCTCAACGCCGATCCGCCGGACCTGCCGCGCGCCGCCTACTGGTACGAGCAGGCGTCGGACAACGGCGTGGTCAACGCCACCTACAATCTCGGCGTGCTGCTGCAGCGGGGCGATGGGCTGATGCGCGACATGCCGCGGGCACTGGCGCTGTTCCGCCAGGCCGCGGCGGCCAACCACAGCCACGCCCAGAACGCGCTCGGCCTCGCCTATCTCAACGGCCAGGGCGTGGCGCGCGATCCGGTGGAAGCGGCCACTTGGTTTTCCACCGCCTATGCCAACGGCAACCCCCGTGGCGCCTACTATCTCGGCCGCATCTTCGAGATGGGGGTGGACGGAGCGCCGGATCTGGCCAGTGCCGCGGCCTGGTTCCGCGTGGCGGCGACGGCCGGCGAACCGCAGGCGCTCGATGCGCTGGAGCGGCTGGGCGTGCCCCTGGTGCCGGAGCCGGCGGCGGTCCCCGTCAGCCCGGTGGCGGCGGTGCCGGTGGATGCCGCGCCGGCGGAGGGGGCGGAAGATGCCGCGGCGGCAGCCTCGGTGAACCTGGCCGAACAGGACGGCAGCGACACCGAGGAGGTGGCGGAGGCCGCGGCGCCGGCAGCCGACGAGCCGGCGGACGAGGACGCCGTTGAAGAAGAGGCGGCGGCCGAGCAGGTCGCGGCCGCCGAGCCGGAGGCCGAAGTGCCCGCCGCTGCCGAGTCGCACGAGGACGCGGACGAAGATGCCGGCGGGGAGCTGTCGCGCGCGGAAATCCGCGACATCCAGCAGCTCCTCACCGATCTCAACTACGATCCCGGACCGGTGGACGGGCTGATGGGCAGCCGCACCGAAGCGGCGATTTCGGAATTCCAGACCGCGCGCGGCCTGCCGGAAACGGGCGAGCCGAGCCACAGCCTGCTGAGTGCCCTGCGCGCCGCCAATCCCTGACGGGATGGCGCCTTTGGTGGGACCGGTCCCAGCAGTTGGGCCGGGGGCTTCCCGGCCCAGCCCCGCCACCCGGCCACCCACGGCAGTATCCTGGATTGGGTGGCCGGGTGGGGGAGAGGGCTGGCGCAGTCGCAAGCAAATGACTCGGCGCGGCTCACACCAGCAGCGCCGCCTCGGCCACCCACCAGCCGGCATGGGTGGCCCGCAGCGCCTTGGCCGCTTCGGCGGCGATGGCGGCATCGGCATAGAGCCCAAAGCAGGTGGCACCGCTGCCGGACATGCGGGCGAGCAGGCAGCGCCGATCGGCGGCCAGGGCTTCCAGCACCTCGGCGATCACCGGGCACAGGCGGCAGGCCGGCTCGGCCAGGTCGTTGCGCCGGCGCTTCAGGGCATCCGCCAGGGCCGCGGCGTCGGCCGGTGCTGCCGTCAGCGGATCGGCGGCGGAAAACGGCCCCGTGCGCGCCTTGAACACCGGCGGGGTTTCCAGCGCCACGCCGGGGTTCGCCAGCACCACGCCGGCGGGCGGCAGGGCGGGGGCGGCTTCCACCACCTCGCCGATGCCGGACACCGCCCGGGTGCGGCTGGCCAGGCACACCGGCACATCGGCGCCCAGGCCGGGCGCCACCGCCGCCAGGTCGGCCTCCGACACATCCCACAGCCGGCCCAGTGCGCGCAGCACCGCTGCGGCATCGGCCGAGCCGCCGCCGATGCCCGAAGCCACCGGCAGCCGCTTGGTGAGCGCCACCTGCACCGCCGGCGGCCGCCCCAGCCGCTCAGCCAGGGCCACCGCGGCGCGCAGCACCAGATTGTCCGGCCCCGCCGGCACCTCCGCGGCGCGCGGCCCGTCCACCGCCAGCGACGGCCCGCCGGCCGACGCCGACACCGCCACGGTGTCGCCCACCCCGGCGAAGGCCATCAGGCTGTCCAGCAGGTGGTAGCCGTCCGCCCGCCGCCCGGTGACGTGCAGGTAGAGGTTCAGCTTGGCGGGGGCGAATTCGACGATGGGGTCCATGGCGGCCTGGGTGGCGGCGGGCAGATAGTGGGCAAGTGGCGGACAGGCGGGCAGGTGGCGGATCAACCGGCAAGTGAGTTGACAGCCACCACGGCGGGCGCAAGCCTTGGCGCCGCGACGTTCACCAAACGCCAGGTGCCGCAGCCGCCGCAAGTCCCGTGCGCCGGCACTGAGGGGAGGAAGCCATGACGTTCCGTGCCTTGATGCTGTCCAAGACCGATGCCGGTCAGTCCGCCGATTTCGTCGAGCTGACCGAGGCCGACCTGATGGAAGGCGATGTCACGGTGCGGGTGGCCGCCTCCACGGTGAACTTCAAGGACGGCCTGGCGATCACCGGCAAGGGGCCGGTGGTGCGCCGCTGGCCGATGATCCCCGGCGCCGACTTCGCCGGCGAGGTGACGGCGTCTAGCAGCCCCGACTGGGCGCCCGGCGACAAGGTGATCCTCAACGGCTGGGGGTGCTGCGAGACCCACTATGGCGGCTATTCCGGCATGGCCCGTGTGCCCGGCGGCTGGCTGGTGCCGCTGCCCGATGCCTTCACGCTCGACCAGGCCATGGCCATCGGCACCGCCGGCTACACCGCGGCCCGCTGCGTGCTGGCGCTGGAGCGCTTCGGCCTGATGCCCGATGCCGGGCCGGTGCTGGTGACGGGGGCGGCCGGCGGCGTCGGCTCCATCGCCATCGTGCTCTTGGCAGCCAAGGGCTACTCCGTGATCGCGTCCACCGGCCGCACCTCGGAGGCCGACTATCTGAAGAGCCTCGGCGC
>JAGQRL010000001.1:928-31432 GCA_020425485.1 Rhodospirillaceae bacterium | reverse complement strand
TGGCTTGGGCGGCCGGGTGGGGGAGAGGGCTGGCGCAGTTCGACCGAATGGGCTGCCGTCATGACGGCATGACGGCAGGGCTCAGCCCACCGCCTCTTCCTCCGCCGGCGCGCGGCTGACCATGGGCACACCGGAACGGCGCGCCCGCACCTCGTCCGCCCGTTCCTGGCGCGGCGGCCGGCCGAAGGCGGCCCGGTAGCATTTGGCGAAATGCGAGGCCGAGGCGAAACCGCAGGCGATCGCGATTTCCAGGATCGACAGCGAGGTTTGCGACAGCAGGATTTTTGCCCGCTTCAGCCGCACATCCAGGTAGTAGCGCGACGGCGTGCAGTTGAGGTGCACGCGGAACAGGCGTTCGAGCTGGCGCGCGGAAATGCCGACGCGGTCCGCCAGTTCCGCCCGGCTCAGCGGCTCGGCGATGTTGGCTTCGATCTCCGCGATGGCGGACAGCAGGCGGGAATGGCTGACGCCGACGCGCTGGCGCAGCTCCATGCGCTGCGGCGCATCGGACGGCCGCGCCATGGTGTGGAGGAACCATTCCGACACCGCCGCGCGCAGGTCGCCGCCGTGCTGTTCGCCGATCAGATGCAGCAGCAGATCCAGCGACGCCGTGCCGCCGGCACAGGTGATGCGGTCGCGGTCGATCTCAAACAGGTTGGCGGTGACGTGCAGCCGGGGAAAGATCTCCTGGAACCCCGCCATGTTTTCCCAGTGCACGGTGCAGCGGTAGCCATCCAGCAGCCCGGCCTTGGCCATGCCATAGGCGCCGGTGCCGATGCCGGCCAGCGGCACGCCGTGGCGCGCCTTCCTGCGCAGCCAGTTGATCAGCGGCGGCGTCAGCGTCTCCATCGGCTCCATGCCGGCGCAGATGAGGATGAGGTCGGGCCGCTCCACCTCGTCGATGGAGCAGTCGGGCACCAGGGGAATGCCGTTGGAGGCGGTGACGGGCTGGCCGTCGATGCTGGCCAGGCGCCAGCGGTAGAAATCCAGCCCGCTCACCGAATTGGCGGCGCGCAGCGGCTCGATCGCCCCGGTGAAAGCCAGCATGGAGAAGCGCGGCAGCAGGACGTAGCAATATTCCTGGGGTGCCCCCGTTGTGCTGATGCCCGCCATTGTCGCCGTCGGCTGATTACAGTCCTGTCATTACATGCAGGTGCGGCCGGCGAATACAAGGTGGCATGGCCGGCAGGCGGCACAGCCGCAAGGTAGCGGTGCCGTCAGTTGCTCGGCGTGGCGATGGCAACCAGCGAAATCGGCGGCCGCATCTTGCCGTAGGCCCTGGCCAGCACGCGCTTCAGCGGCCGGGTCATGGTCGGGTTGCTGCGGAAGTTCACCTCGGCGGTGGCGCGAACGCTGAAGCCGGACCGGCGCAGCGCGTCCGACAGCGTCTCGGCCGACCAGCTCCGCACATGCTGCCAGATGTGGAAATACGCGCCATCGGTCGGCGATCGCACCATGCTGAGGGAGCGGTCCTCGCGGTTGGGCGTGGTGACGATCAGGCTGCCGCCCGGCCGCAGCAGGTGGCGGGCGTTGCGGAACGTCTCGCCGAGCGCGTCGTCATACAGGTGCTCGACGACTTCGATCAGCGTCACCGCATCGAACTGGCGGCCCTGGTCGAGCAACTCGTCCAGGGAATAAAGCCCGCCGAAACGGTCGCTGCGCGCCGCATCGCCCAGTGCTGAGCCGATGGTGTCGGCACTCAGGTCGGCGCCGACGACGCGAAATCCGTTGGCCAGGAGCTGCGGGATGAGGAAGCCGGGGCCGCACCCGTAGTCCAGCACCTCCGCACCGCGCGGCACATGGCGCGCCACCATGCGGGCGATATCGGCGCCGCGCTGGGCGCTGAAATAGCTGTCCGGCCGCGTCGCCAGGAACGCCCAGTACCGTTCCACCATCTCCGGCGTCCAGACCAGCTCCTGCGGCTCGTCCATGCTCGTCCCTCTCATTGGCCTGGGGTTGGGCCGGTTCCCCGGATTGCGGCGATGGCTCGCACGCCGTGGGTAACGGGTGCGCGAATTCCGGCAGCGCCTTTCTCGCCCAGGCCGGCGGGTTCGTCCAGGCCGTGCGGCGCCTCAGCCCCGCACCGCCTCGAACCACCCCAGCCCGGCCACGGTGTCGCCCGCCGGCTGGTATTCGCAGCCCACGTAGCCGGCATAGCCCAGCTCGTCCATCACCGCGAACAGGCGGCGGTAGTCCACCTCGCCGGTGTCGGGCTCGTGGCGGTCGGGCACCCCGGCGATCTGGATATGGCGGATCGCCGCGATCTGCCGGCGCAGGTGCCCCTCCGCATCGCCGTCCATGATCTGGCAATGGAAGATGTCGAACTGCAGGGCCAGATGCGGCGAGCCGACCTCGGCGATCACCGCCATCGCCTGGGCCTGGCGCGTCAGGAAATAGCCGGGCACGGTGCGGGTGTTGATCGGCTCGATCACCAGGGTGCGGCCGCACGCCCCCACCCGCTCCGCCGCGTTCGCCAGATTGGCCACATAGGTGGCGTGCACGGCCGCCGGATCGGCATCGGCCGGCGGAATGCCGGCCATAGCGTGCAGCAGCGGGCAGCCCAGCACGTCGGCATAGACCAGCGCCTGGTCGAGGCTGCGGTCGAACGCATCCTCCGAGCCCGGCAGGGCGGCAAAGCCGCGGTCGCCCGACTCCCAGTCGCCGGGCGGCAGGTTGAACAGGGCCTGGGCCAGACCGAGGTCGCTGAGGCGCAGCGACAGTTCGGACGGCGAGTAGTCGTAGGGGAACAGGTACTCCACCGCATCGAAGCCGGCGGCCTGGGCCGCGGCGAACCGATCGAGGAACTCCACCTCGCCGAACATCATCGACAAGTTGGCGGCAAAGCGTGGCACGGCTCCGTCCTCCGCAAGGGGATCGTCAGGACACTAGAACTACCGCATTCTCCGTTCCGTCTGCACCGGCCCGCACCCCCACCCGGTCGCCCAAGCCATTGTCGAATATTGGGTGGCCGGGTGGGGGAGCGGGCTGGAACCGGCGAAAACTAGACGACGGTGGTCTCCACCGAACCGACGCCGTCGATCCGGCCGACCAGCTTGTTGCCGCGCTCCACCGGGCCGACACCGGCCGGCGTGCCGGTATAGATCAGGTCGCCCGGCGCCAGCGTGACCATGCGCGACAGATGCGCCAGCACCTCCGGCACCGACCAGATCATCTGCTCGATCTGGCCGTCCTGGCGTACCTGGCCATCGATCTCGAAGCAGATGCGCCCGCCCGCCGGATGGCCGATCTCGTCAGCCGGCGCCAGCGCGCCGATGGCCGCGGCATGGTCGAACGACTTGGACATCTCCCACGGGTGGCCCT
Organism: Rhodospirillaceae bacterium; assembly: GCA_020425485.1. Lineage (GTDB taxonomy): Bacteria > Pseudomonadota > Alphaproteobacteria > DSM-16000 > Inquilinaceae > JACKIH01. The sequence continues at coordinate 28,111 of JAGQRL010000001.1, read as the reverse complement.
TGGCCTTCGCCTGGGCCTGCATGTCGCGCCGGGTGAAATCGATGCCCGCGGCATAGCCGTACACCAGGGCCAGCGCGTCGGCGGGGTCCACATTGGCGGCCCCGGCCTTCAGCGCCACCACCAGTTCCACCTCGTGGTGCACGTCCTTGCTGATGGTCGGATAGGGGAACACGCCGCCGTCGGTCACCAGGCATTGCGCGGCCTTGGTGAAAAAGAAGGGCGGCTCGCGGTCGGGGTCGTGGCCCATCTCGCGGGCATGGTCGGCGTAGTTGCGGCCGACACAGTAGACCCGGCGCACCGGAAAGCGCTCCAGCGTGCCGGCCACCGGCACGGACACGACGGGCGGCTGGGGGATCACGAAATGGGTCGATGCCTCCGGCACCATGGCGGTGTCCTCCTCTGTCATGCGCGCGCCCGGCGCGGCCCCGTGCAGGCGGGGATGGGATTGTGCCGCCACCCTAGCGCCGCTACCGGCCCCGACGCCATGTCGCGTGCGGGATGGCGATGGACGGCCAGCGCATTGCCCCCATTCCGGCCACCGCCTATCGTCCCCGCCCGAAGCACCGGCAGGCAAATGGGGGAGAACCGGGATGGGACAAGTGGCACGCATCATCGCCGCGCTGCCGGCGCTGGCCGCCCTGGCGGGGGCGGCCCCGGCGCAGGAGTTCACCTTCACCATCCACCACTTCCTCGGCCCCACCAGCCTCACCCACGAGCGCTACATCGTGCCCTGGGCGGAAGCGGTGGAGGCGGACTCGGGCGGCCGCATCGCCTTTGAGATCTTCCCGTCCATGTCGCTTGGCGGGCGCCCGCCGGACCTCTACCAGCAGGTGCGCGACGGCGTGGCGGACATCGTGTGGACGCTGCCCGGCTACACCCCCGGCGTGTTCCCACGGGTGGAGGTGTTCGAGCTGCCCAATGTCCACCGCGGCAGTGCCGTCGCCACCAACCTGGCGATCCAGGACATCTATGACGACTGGATCGCGCCGGACTTCGCCGACGTGCATCCCCTCCTGGTGCATGTACACACCGGCAACGCGCTGCACGTGGCCGGCCGCCCGGTGGAAACCATGGCCGATCTTGCCGGCATGGCGATCCGCACCCCCACCCGCACCGGTGCCTGGATGATCGAGGAATGGGGGGCGGACCCGGTGGGCATGCCGGTGCCGGAACTGCCCCAGGCGCTCAGCCGCGGCGTCGTGCAGGCCGCCCTCATCCCCTATGAGGTGGCGCTGCCGCTGCAAATCCCCACCATCACCGATTCCCACCTGGAACGGCCGGACGGCGTGCGCTTCGGCACCTCCACCTTCCTCTTCGCCATGAACCGCGACAGCTACGAAAGCCTGCCCGACGACCTGCGCGCGGTGATCGACGCCCATTCCGGTGCGGCCATCGCCGAACAGATCGGCCTAGTGTGGGACGAGTTCGAGCCGGAAGCCATGGCCATCACGGCGCAAAGCGGCTCGGTGGGCGCACTGGCGCCGGAAGCCGATCCGCCCTTCGCCGAGGCGGCGGACCAGGTGGCCCAGCGCTGGGTGGCGGAGATGGAAGCCGCCGGCATCGACGGCGCCGGGCTGGTGGCCGCCGCCCAGGCAGCGGTTGCCCGCCACAGCGGCGACTAGCCCGCCACGCCGGCCGCCATGGCCCGTGCCGTCATCCTGCTCGACCGCGTCGCCGCCCTGTGGGCGCTTGCCGGCGGTGGGCTGCTGCTGGGCGTGGTGGCGCTCACCATGGCCAATGTGGCGACGGTGGCGGCAGACCGTGTCGCCGGGCTGTTCGGCGCTTCGGTCTCCGCCATCTCCGGGTATGAGGAGCTGGTGGGCCTGCTGGTGGGCGCCGGCGCCTTCATGCTGCTGCCCTATTGCCAGCTTCGCCGCGGCCATGTGGTGGTCGACCTCGTGCTGCGCCGTGCCCGCCCACGCATCCGCCACGCGGTGGACCGCACCTGCGCCGGCCTGTTCGCCCTCGCAGCCGCCCTGCTGGCGGTGATGCTGGCGCGCGGCGCCATCGAGGGGGCTGAGGACGGCATCGCCAGCCGCGTGCTCGCCCTGCCCGACTGGCCGTTCCAGGTACCGGCGGTGGTCTCACTCGCGCTGTGGGCGCTGGTGGCCGCCCGCCTCAGCCTCGGCCCGCCACCGCCGGCCGATGCCTGAGGTGCCGATGCCTGAGATGCCGATGCGGATCCCGGCCGATGGATGAGCGCGGATGGGTGGGGGCGGCCGGCCTGGCGGTGCTGTTCGCGCTGATCGGGCTGCGCGTGCCGGTGGCCTTGGCCATGCTGCTGGTCGGCGTCGGCGGCACCTTCGTGCTCAGCCTGGTGGCCCCGTTCATCCGCTTCCTGCCCTATCTGGAGCAGTTCAAGAGCCTGTTCTGGAGCACGCTGGCCAGCTACGAGCTGTCCGTCGTGCCGCTGTTCATCCTGATGGGCTTTCTGGCGGCGGAGGCCGGCCTCAGCCGCGACCTGTTCCGCGGGCTCCAGGCACTGACCGGCCGGGTGCGCGGCGGCGTCGGCATGGCCGCCATCGGCGCCTGCGCCGGCTTCGGGGCGGTGTGCGGCTCCTCCATCGCCACCGCCAGCACCATGGGCCGTGTCGCCCTGCCGGAACTGCAACGGTTGGGCTACCGCGACACCCTGGCCACCGGCACGCTGGCGGCCGGCGGTACGCTCGGCATCCTCATCCCGCCCTCGGTGGCGCTGGTGATCTATGCCGTGGTGGTGGAAGCCTCCATCGTCACCATGTTCCAGGCGGCGGTCCTGCCGGGGCTGCTGGCGGTCGCCTTCTTCCTCGCCGTCATCGCCATCTGGGTGCGTCGCGACCGCGGAGTGGCACCGCCGGCCGACCCCCTGGATGCGGCGGAGCGCCGCCATGCCATCGCCCGCCTGGCCCCGGTGGGCGGCATCTTCCTCGCCATGATCCTCGGCCTCGGCATGGGGCTGTTCACGCCGACCCCGGCGGCCAGCGTCGGCGTGTTCCTGGTGCTGGTCTACGGCCTGGCGCTGAGGCGCCGCGGCGGCGGGCTGGACCGCACCGGCATCGCCCGCGCGGTGAAGTCCACCGCCGTCACCGCCGGCATGCTCTACGTCATCATCTTTGCAGCAGAGGTGCTGAAGGGCTTTTTCGCCCGCGCCGGCCTGCCCGCCGCCCTGGCGGACTGGGCCGCGACCACCACGCTGGACCCCTGGCTGGTGCTGGCGGCGATGCTGCTGGCGCTGGTGGCACTGGGCTGCTTCATGGAAAGCCTGTCGATGATCCTCGTGGTCGTGCCGTTCTTCTGGCCGGTGCTGGTGGAACTGAACGGCGGCGACTGGGCGACCGCCGGCACCGCCGCCTTCGGGCTTGCGGCACTGGACCTGAAGATCTGGTTCGGCATCCTGGCGCTGGTGGTGGTGGAACTGGGCTTGATCACGCCGCCTGTGGGGCTGAACGTGTTCGCCATCCATGCCGTGGCCCCGCGCGTCGGCATGGGCACCGTGTTCCGCGGCGTGCTGCCCTTCTTCGCTGCGGAGTTGGTGCGGGTGGCCCTGCTGCTGGCGATCCCCTGGCTGACCCTGGCCCTGCCGCGGCTGCTGGCCGGCTGAGTGTCCGTTTGAGACTGCCGTGGCCAGCCCGCCTTGAAATCGGATCTCTCGGCCCCTGCGCCGAACCCTTGGAGAGACTGCCATGAGCCACCCCACCCAACTCGATGCCGAAGCCCTGCGCGCCGCCGCCGTGCCCATGGGCGATGCGCTCACCGGCGCCCGGGTGCTGGTGACGGGGTCGAGCCGCGGCATCGGCCTTGCCGTCGCCGCCGGCTTCGCCCTGGCCGGCGCCAGGGTGGTGCTGCACGGCAGCCGGCCGGGCGAGTTGCTGGACGGGGCCGCCGCCGCCATCGCCGCGCTGACCGGCGGGGCGGAGCCGGACCGCATCGCCGCCGACCTGACGGACGCCGCGGGTGCCGAGGAGGTGGTGCGCCGGGCGGCGGAGTGCCTCGGCGGGCTCGACGTGCTGGTGAACAATGCCGGCACCATGATGGGCCGCAACCCGTCCGCCACCGTGGACGATGCCACCATCGCCCGCATCGTCGACCTGAATGCGCGGTCGGCCGTGATCGCCACGCGCACGGCACTGGAGTACCTGAAGCCGCCGCTGGGATCGGTGATCTTCACCTCGTCGATTTCCGCGCGCACCGGCGGCAGTGCCGGTTCCGCCCTCTACAGTGCGGCGAAGGCGTTCGTCTCCACCTACGCCCGCGCGCTGGCGACGGAATTCGGGCCGCAAGGCGTGCGGGTGAACGTGGTCTCCCCCGGCACCATCGCGACGGATTTCCACCAGCGCTATTCCAGCCCCGAGAAGCTGGCGGACACGGCCAAGCGCATCCCGCTGCGCCGCCTGGGCCGGGCGGAGGATTGCGTGGGGGCGTACCTGTTCCTCGCCTGTCCCGCCCTTTCCGGCTACGTCACCGGCCAGGTGCTGGAGGTCAACGGCGGCCAGTCCATGCCGTAGGGTCCGCCGCCGCCTCTTTGGGCTCGGCGTCCTTCAGCACGCGCAAGTGGCAGTAGGTGTAGGCCATGAGGGCGTACCCGATGGCCAGGAACAGTCCTTCCTGGATCGGCTGGTAGATCTCCAGGAACACGGCGTCGGGCCCGCCATGGGCGACGATCTCGTGCGCTCGGCGGAAGATGTCCGGTGCCACCAGCGCCCGCACGAGCGAGCGCAGGCCGATGAAGATGATCAGCACGACGAAGAGGGCGAGGAAGATCGCCCCCTTGTGCCCTTGGGTTAGAGCGCGGCTGCGGCTGAACGCCGGGAATGCCTCCGTCCGCTCCTCAACCGTGGCCGGCACCACCACCCACCAGCGGCACAGGAAATAGAGGCCGGGCACCACCAGCAGGCTGAAGCCAACGCCCAGGCCGAGGGACGCGAGCAGGCCGACAAGCAGGACCCAGCCGACCGTGGGCAGCGATGCCCGTATCGCCGGGTCGTAACCCGCTTCGACATCCATCGCGTCCCAGATCAGTCTCTTGACCACGACGACCTGGCAACACGCCTGGATGGCGATGAGCGCCACGAGGGAGACCAAGCCCGACAGGCGGGCCAGCGTGTCACCGTCCGCTCGAAGCTGGGAAAACGGGCCGAACACATCGACGACGAGGCCGCTCAGCCACTGGGAGGCGATGAGGATCAGCAGGGCCGAGGGGCGCCGGACCAGCAGGATCAGGGTACCGCCCAGGGCGTTGATGGGCGTAAAGGGGCCCGTCAGGTCGAATTTCGCCATGGCCGAACTCTCGCGGTGCAAACCGTCGGGGGCTCGTTTAAATATCGATATCTCTTGAGATCCACAATCTTAGATGCGCGGATCAGCCGGCCGCGCAGCGCACTACGGCGGGCCTTCCTTCAGGGTGCGCAGGTGGGCATAGGTGTAGGCGACGGCGGCGCAGATCCACATGGAGAAAACGACCTGCACCGCAGCGGACGCCAGATTGAGTACCACCGCATAGGTGGTGGGCGGATCCATGGGATGCTGCATGGCGCGCATCAGCACGGGCAGGGAGAGCACCACGAAGGCGACGACGGCTCCCAACACCACTGCGAGATGGAGCAGCAGGAACAGGAAGATCGATACGCGGTGTCCGCGCGTCAGGCCGGCACTGCGGCCGAACGCGGCGATGGGGCCCACTCCTTCGACCAGGATGCAGGGGGTGACCAGCCACAGCACCAGCATCAGGATGACGCCGGGGACGATGAGCAGGACCAAGCCCGCCATCACCGCCAGGACGGTGAGGATGGAGGCGGCGAACAGCGGGAAGAACTGCCGCAGCACCAGGCTGGCCGTGCTGCCGAAATCTGCCCGGTGGTCCACCGCCACCAGCACATAGGTGCGCACGGCAAACCAGTAGGCGATGGAATAGGCCACGATATCGACGACGATGTTGACCAGCACGGCGGTGATCTGGCGCCCGGTCGGCGGCGGCTGGCCCGGCCGCCTTGGCCAGGTGATTTCCACGCCGGCCATGTCGGCCAGCCCGGTCGCGTACATCACGCCGATGGGCAGCAGACCTGCCGCAACGAACACCAGGAAGAGCGACGGCCGCCGCGGGAACAGTCGCAAGCTGCCGGTGAACAGCGCGATGGGACCGAACGGCCGCTGCAGTTTGGGGTCCGCCATACCGGCTGCCTGCGTTTGGTTGCGCCAAACGCGTGATACTCAATTGAATGTCGCGAGGCAACCCGCTGCCACTCTGCTGGCGACGCCTGCCGGCCGACCGGCAACACGTGCTAAGGCGGGCCTTCCTTCAGGGTGCGCAGGTTGCCGTAGGTGTAGGCGACGGCGGCACAGAACCAAGCCGTGAAGAAGATATTGAAACCCACCGACAGGAGGTTGCCGGCCAGTATCATCCCGGAATTGTCCGTGGCCGAATTGAGCATCTGGTCGGCGATGGTGGGGAAGAAGACCGCGGAAATCGCCACGGAGGCGATCGCCGACACCACCCATTGCAGGACCATCACCGCCAGGATCTGCCCGCGGCAGCCCCGCGTCAGTTCCGCGCTGCGCTTCAGGGCGGTGATCGGCCCCACGCGCTCCACCACCGCGCACGGGATTACCAGCCAGAACACCAGCATCAAGATCACGCCGGGCACGATCAGCAGCAGCGTGCCCAGGGACACCGCGAGCGTGGCGAGCACGCATGCCACGACCAGTGCCGGCAGGCTCCTCAACACGTCGCCGATCACCTTGGAATAGGGGGCCGCGTAGCCCACACCATCCAGCGTGTAGGCGTACACCGCGATCCAGATGCTGAGCGCGTAGGCGGCGAAGGCGATGCCGAAGAGGATCAGAAACGGCGTGATGAACGCGCGCAACTGCTCCTGCTCCAGCGGCAGCAGCGGCCGGTCCACCGAAAGGGTGGAGAGCATGTCGAACAGCTCGTCGAGGCCCAGCATGAAGAACGCGGCGACGGGGATGGCCCCGAGCGCGATGAACACGACGAACACCGACGGGCGGCGCAGCACCAGGCGCAGGCTGCGCTTGAACGCCGGGATCGTCTGATAGGGTTCCAACAGCCCGGGATCGACCACGCCCGCCACCTCCGCAAGTTTGCGCCGCGCGTGTCTCTAGCGGTTTTTCGCCTGGGGAGGAATCGGTTCCGGCCCCGCCACCCGCCCGGCGGCCCCGGCGGTCAAACGCGCCGGAGTGGCCGGACGGGCGCCAGGGCCGGCGCCGTCACTGCTCAGAGAGGATCTAGGCGGCCTTCACCTGGTCCTGCATGTGGTACTCGATCACCCGGTCCACTTCGGCCGCAGAGCCCGCGATCACCGGCACGCGCTGGTGCAGGTTTTCCGGCACCAGTTCCATGATGCGGCCGCGGCCGGTGCTGGCCATGCCGCCCGCCTGCTCCATGATCATCGCCATGGGGTTGGCTTCATACATCAGCCGCAGCTTGCCGCCGGTGCGCTTGTTGGCACTGTCTAGCGCGTAGATGAAGATGCCGCCGCGCAGCAGAATGCGGTGGATGTCCGCCACCATGGAGCCGGTCCAGCGCATGTTGAAGTTCCGGCCGCGCGGGCCGTCCTTCCCGGCGATGCATTCGTCGACATAGCGGCGCACCGGCGGTTCCAGATAGCGCAGGCGCGAGGCGTTGATGGCGAATTCGTCGGTGGTCTCCGGCACCCGCAGATTGGCCTGCGACAGCACGAAGGAGCCGATGGTCCAGTCCAGCGTGAAGGTGTGGACGCCCGACCCGTAGGTCAGCGCCAGCACGGTCGACGGCCCGTAGATGGTGTAGCCCGCCGCCACCTGGCTGGTGCCCGGCTGCAGGAAGTCGGCCACCGTGGGGCGCTCGACGCTGTCCGGCGCGCGCAGTACGGAGAAGATGGTGCCGACGGTGCCGTTCACGTCGATGTTGGAAGACCCGTCCAGGGGATCGAACATCAGCAAATACTTGCCGCGCTGATAGCGGCTGGGGATGTGGAAGATGTCGTCCATCTCTTCCGACGCCATGCCGGCCAGATGGCCGGACGACTGCAGCGCGTGGATCATCGCGTCGTTGGAAATGATGTCGAGCTTCTTCTGCTGCTCGCCCTGAACGTTGTCGGACCCGGCGGACCCCAGCCCGCCCACCAGGTTGCCGCGATTGACTTCGCGGGAAATGATCTTGAATGCCGTAGACAAATCGTTCAGTAGCGAAGTGAAATCGCCCGAGCCGACCCCCAGCCTGCGTTGTTCTTCGATTGTGAAGTGGGCGAGCGTGATGATGTCGGTGACCATGACCGAGTTCCCTGAACGATGAATATGACTGCGGGCGCCGGCGGACGGCGCCGTCGACTTATATTGCACCGCAGCATTACGCTAGGAAAGTGTGAAATACTGGAACGCCCGGAACTGCTCGCGCACCCAGGGGAATATGTCCGCCGTACCAAGGGCTTGCATCTGGCTATGCCACCAGGTGGTGGCTGCATAGGCAAAGTCGCGGATCCCGTAGTCGACGGGCAGGTTGGTGGACCAGGTGCGCAGCTCGTCGGAGCCCACGAACAGCCCCACCAGCGTGCCGGCCAACACCGCCCGCACCGCCACGCGCAGCGGCACCGGGTGCATGTGGCGGGCGAATTCCACCTCCGCCAAGTGGCGGTGATAGGCGCTTTCGCCGGGATGGATCTTGCGATCGCCGGCCGACTCGCTGCCGGCCGCGGCGGTCGCCATATCGTTGTCGGTCATCGCATCCGCTCTCGCGCCCAAACTCCGTCCGCAGCATCCACCCGCGTCGGCCAATGCCATATCATCACCTTGGCCATCCGGGGAGAAGAGACAAGCACTCAGACGCGGGCGCAAGCAGCGCCGTGGCCAACGGCGAGATGTCCGGCGCCGGCCTGTCGCACGTGTCGCACGGCCCGACGATATCGCCGAAGCGGCACCGATGGTAAAGGGCAACGGCTTCACAACCGGCGGCACCGCCCCTAACGATGGCGGGGAGCGGTGCCGACCGGCCGACTCACGGACTCGCGCGGGGAATGGACATGGCAAGAATCGCGAAACTCGGCGGCGAAGGACTTGAGGTCCCGGCCGTCGGCCTCGGCTGCATGGGGATGTCGGATTTCTACGGGGCGTCGGACCGGGCGGCGAACCTGAAGGTGCTGGACCATGCCTATGAGATCGGCTGCACCTTCTGGGACACCTCGGACATGTACGGGCCCTTCACCAACGAACAACTGGTGGGCGAAGCGCTGCGCGGCCGCCGCGACGGCGTGACCCTGGCCACCAAGTTCGGCGTGTCCCGCGGGGAAAACGGCGAGTGGTTCGGCATCAAGGGCGATGCGGCCTATGTGCGGGCGTGCTGCGATGCCTCGCTCCAGCGCCTGGGGACCGACCACATCGACCTCTACTACCAGCACCGCGTCGACCCCGACACGCCGATCGAGGAAACCGTCGGCGCCCTGGCGGAACTGGTGCAGGCCGGCAAGGTGCGCTTCATCGGCCTGTCGGAAGCCGAGCCGGAGATCATCGAACGGGCGCACCGCGTCCACCCCATCTCTGCGGTGCAGACGGAATACTCGCTGTGGTCGCGCGATGTGGAGGCGGCGGTGCTGCCGACCCTGCGGCAGCTGGGCATCGGCTTCGTGGCTTACAGCCCCTTGGGGCGCGGCTTCCTCACCGGCCAGATCCGCAGCCGTGCCGATCTGCGCTCGGACGACTGGCGGCTGGAAAACCCGCGGTTCAGCGAAGAGGCCCTGGCGGCCAACCTGGCCCTGGTGGAGGAGATCGAGAAGCTGGCGGCGGAAAAGCAGATCGCCCCGGCCCAGCTTGCGCTCGCCTGGGTGCTGGCGCAGGGCGAGGACATCGCCACCATCCCCGGCACGCGGCGGATCGAACGGCTGGAGCAGAACGTGGCGGCGGCGGCGATTGCGCTCAGCGACGGCGACGTGGCGCGCCTGTCGAAGCTCGCCGATCTCGGCGTGGTGGGCGCGCGCTACTGAGCCCGCGGGCCGCGCCGGCGTGCGTCGCTCCCGCGCTCAGAACTGGAAGTAGATGAAGGGCGCCACGCCGTCCGGCCCCATGGCATCGATGGCGACGATGCCGAGCCCGGCCAGCCCGCCCTGCACCACCAGCGGCAGGCGGCGGAAGTAGCGTTCCACCCGCTCCAGCCCGTCTTCCGGCAGGAAGTGCAATGCCAGCCCGCCGAACACCAGCGTCATCAAGAACGGCGTCCAGAACATCACCGGCAGGTCGAAATTGCCGAAGGATTGCAGGTAGAGGAAGGCGTAGCTGAGGTCTTCCGACCGGAAGAAGATGAACGACAGGCAGTTGAAGTTGAAAGCGTAGAACACCAGCAGCGGCCCCAGCCACAGGGGCTTCTTCGCCAGTTGGCGGCCATGGGTGAGCACGGTTTCGATCACCAGGGCCACACCATGCAGCCCGCCCCAGAACAGGAAGTGCCACGCCGCCCCGTGCCACATGCCGCCGAGGAACATGGTGAGGAACAGGTTGCGCCGGGCCTTCCACGGGCCGCCGCGGTTGCCGCCCAAGGGGATGTACAGGTAGTCGCGCAGCCAGGTGCTGAGCGAGATGTGCCAGCGCCGCCACAGTTCGCGGATGCTTTCTGAGCGGAAGGGCTGGTTGAAGTTCTTCTGGAAGCGGTAGCCCAGCATCGCCGCCACGCCGATGGCGATGTCGCTATAGGCGCTGAAGTCGCAATAGATCTGGATGGCGTAGCCCCAGATCGCCAACAGCAGATCGAAGGCGTGGTAGTAGCTGGGGTCCTCGAACACCTGGTCGACGATCTCAGTCGCCAGGTAGTTGGCGATGACCATCTTCTTGAAGAGGCCGAGCAGCACCAGCAGCAGCCCCATGCTCATGAGGATGCGCTGCGGGTCCGGCTTGGCTTCGATCTGCGGGATCAGGGTGGAGGCCCTGACGATCGGCCCGGCCACGAGCTGGGGGAAGAAGGAGATGTAGAGCAGCACGTCCAGCAGCGAGCGCGAGGCCGGGATGTCGCGCCGCGCCACGTCCATCACGTAGGACACGCCCTGGAAGGTGAAGAACGAGATGCCGACCGGCAGGATGATCTCGAACAGCGGGATCTCGCGCTCCAGTCCCAGCCCCAGCATCATGTCGTTGAACGAGGTGAGGAAGAACTCGAAGTACTTGAAGAAGCCGAGCACGCCGATGTTGAAGATGATCGCCCCGCGCAGCACCCATTGGCGCTTGGCCCCGTCCGGCAGGTCCTGGATCAGCACGCCGGCCACGTAGTTCACCGCCGAGCTGATGGCGAGCAGGAAGCAGAAGCGCCAGTCCCAGTAGCCGTAGAAGAAGTAGCTGGCACCGACCAGGAACCACTTGCGCCACAGGTTGATGCCGCGCAGCGCCCAGCTGACGAAGAAGACGATCAGGAAGAAGATGCCGAAATCGAGGGTGGGAAACAGCATGGCGGCGGTTCCGGCGGCGGCGTCCGGGGGCGGCTAGCCCCCGTAGGCCGCCATCAGGGCGTTGAACAGCGCGTCTGCGCTGCGGGCGTAGCCGGCCGGGCGCATGTGCACGACATCGGAATGGGCAAGCGGCGGGTTGTCGGTGGCCCAGGCGTGCAGGCCGCACGCTCCCCCCATCACCTGCGACCAATCCCAGAAGTAATGGCCGCGGCTCAGCGCCACTTCGCGCTGGATGGCGCGCACCACGGCGAGGTTGGGCGGCGGGTGCCAGCGGCAGGCATCGCCTTCCGCCGAGGCGCCGAACAGGCTGGCGTAGTTGGCGGTTTCCTGGGCATCGAGCGGCCGGCAGGAAAGCTGCAGCGGCTCGTCCACCCCCTGGCGGCAGGCTTGCGGCAGCCGGTCGGCATCGGGCGGTCCCACCACCAGGATGGCCGCATTGGGGGCTGCCGCCTCGATCTGCGCCAGCCGGGCGGTGAAGTCCTGCCGGTATTCGGCGGCCTCCAGATCGTCCTGGAAGCCTTCGTTGGTGCCGAAGGCGAGGATCACCAGGGCGGGATTGCGCGAGGCCAGCTCCCACTGCACCGTGCCGGCATCCCAATGGCCGATGATGTTGATGGAAGCACCGACGATGCCGTGGCTGTCCAGCACGATGCCGGGGCGGTCGCGCTGGGTGAGCCAGGAAATCAGGGTCACCGGGCCGTCGCCCGCCGGGTGCACGCTGAGGCGCCGGCCGGGCCGGTCGAGCGGCAGGTCCAGCCGCGCGGCCTGCATGGTCGGCCCGTCGGTGTCGAGCCGGTAGACTTCGTCGCCGTCCACATCCACCACCAGGGTGCCGCCGCCGGGGCGCCGCACCGCTTCGATCTGCACGAAGTCGAAGCCCGCACTCTCGGTGGTCACCAGGGTGGCTATCGCGTCGGGCTCGTCGGCGGTGATGCGGTAGCCGGTCAGCGCGAACACGCCGGTGGGGTTGGAGGTGAAGCTGCTCTCCAGATCCCAGCCGTCGGTCTGGCTCACTTCCACCAGGGTCGGCTCGAAGAAGTTGAAGGGCACGCCCGGCCCCATCATGCCGCGCCCGGCGCCGCCGAAGCGCTCCTGGAAGCGTTCGCGCAGGCGGCCGGAGAAATAGTCGCCGGCGGTGTGGCTGTCGCCGAGCTGCACGATGGCCACCGGCCCCTGGATGCTGCCGTTCTCCAGCGCGCGCAGCGACCGGAACAGTGGCTCCAGCCCGCCGGACCCGCCCTGGCCGAACAGCGTGCCGCTGCCGGCCCCCCAGGCGCCAATCTGCCCCGGTTCGGTGCCGCGGCCGGTGTTGGATGGGCCGCAGGCGGCCACCAGCACCGCGATGGCCAGAACCGCGAGCCGCGCCGCGGTGCCGGCCACCCGGCTAGGCCGGGCCATCGGCGTCGGTCAGAACGCCGAGCGACTGGGCGATGGCATCGACCAGCGCCTGGCCCAGCATTTCGTATCCGCGGCCGGTGAAGTGGATGCCGTCATTGGCGCGCATCAGGCGCTGGCGGCCGTCCTCGTCATCGAGATAGGCGGCATAGGCGCCGCTGGGATCGGCGGTGATGGCGCGGGTTTCCACGAAGTGCACGCCGGTTTCGGCCGCCGCCTCGCGGTAGATCTCGTTCATGTGCTGGACCCGCTGATCGAACTCGGCACTGCGCACGGTGGGCAGGCCCAGCCAGAAGGTGGGAATGCCGGCATCGGTCAGCTCGGTCATGAAGGCCAGCACCCGCTCACGGTAGATGCGGTCCCATTCCGGGGTGCCGAAATCGTGGTCCCAGCGGCCTTCGTAGAACACCGGCTGGCCGTCGTTCAGCCCGATGGAGACGATGGCGATGTCCATGTCCTCATCGGCGATCACCTCGTCGATCTCGCTGTTCCAGTCGTAGTAGTCGGGGCGCGACAGGCCGCTGGACACGCGCGTGTGGCGTTCCACCGACACGTCGTCGAACACCCGGGTGCGGCGGTAGACGCCGGCCCACAGCCCGTCCGCCAGCGAATCGCCGATCACCAGGATGTGGATGGGGCCTTCAAAGGTGGGGGTGTGGTTCAGCGAAGCGGTGTCGCCCGCGTCCTCCGCCGGCTCCACGGCGTCCTCGGCATCAGCCGTGTCCTCGGCGGTGTCCTCGGCCGGTTCCACCACCGCTTCGGCCTCGGCCGTATCGTCCGCCTCGACGGCATCGGTCGGCGCCGCGTCTGCTGTGGTGGCGGTTTCGTCGGCCGGCACCGCATCGGCGGTCGCCGCACGGTCTTCCGTCACCACCGGCTCGTCGGCCAGGACCGGCGCTGCATCCAGCCCCGCTCCCCAGGCCAGCCCGAGCGCCAGCAGTGCCGCGCACCAGATCCTGGGCCACCCCCGCCGCGCCGATTCCCCACGACCCGCCATGGCAACCGGTCCTCACCCTCAATCTCAGAAACGGCGGTGACTTGACCCGAACCGGCTGGTCAGGTCAAGCAGCCTGCCGCCGGCCGGCAGCGCCGTTCGCTCTCGCCTGGACAGCCCGGCACCGCCATGGTCAAGGTTGCTCAGGTTCAGCTAGACTCGGACATGGCAAAGCCAGACTACACAGCGCTCGGTCTGATGAGCGGCACCTCGATGGACGGCATCGACGTGGCGCTCCTCACCACGGATGGGCACCGCCGCGTCAAGCCCGGCGCCTGGATGACCGTGCCCTATCGCGACGATCTGCGCAGCCGGCTGGCGCGCTTGGTGGCGGCACCGGATACGGCCGATCCGCACACGCTGATCGAGATGTCCGCGGCCATCACCGATGCCCATGCAGAGGCGGTGCAGGGCTTCCTGGCCCGCCACTTCCTCGATGCCCGGCGCATCGACCTGGTGGGGTTCCACGGCCACACCATCAGCCACCGCCCCGATCTCGGCATCACCCGGCAGATCGGCGACGGCGCGCGCCTGGCCGCAGCACTGGGCATCGACGTGGTGGACGATTTCCGCAGCGCCGATGTGGCGGCGGGCGGCCAGGGGGCGCCGCTCGCCCCCCTCTACCACGCCGCCCTCGCCGCCTATCTGCCGCGTCCCCTGGCGGTGCTGAACATCGGCGGCGTGGCCAATGTGACGCTGATCGACGGCGAAACGCTGCTGGCCTTCGACACGGGGCCCGGCAACGGCCTGGTGGACGACTGGGTGGCCCGCCACACCGGCCTGCCCTACGACGCCGACGGGCGGCTCGCCGCCTCCGGCCAGGTGGCCGAAGCGGCCCTGGAGCGCCTGTTGGACAATCCCTATTTCGCGCTCGACCCGCCCAAATCGCTGGACCGGCACAGCTTCTCCCCGGCAGCGGCGGACGGGCTGTCGCCGGCCGACGGGGCGGCGACGCTGACGGTGTTCACCGCGGAAACCGTGGCCCGCGCGCTCGACCATCTGCCGGCGCGGCCGCGGCGCTGGCTGGTCACCGGCGGTGGGCGGCACAACCGCTTCCTGATGGCGCTGCTGCGCGCCCGCCTCGGCGTTCCGGTGGAACCGGTGGAATCGGTGGGCTGGCAGGGCGACGCGCTGGAGGCCCAGGCGTTCGCCTATCTGGCGGTGCGCTCGCTGCGCGGCCTGCCGCTCAGCCTGCCGGGCACCACCGGCACGCCGCTGCCCACCCGTGGCGGCGTGCTGCACCGGAAGCCCGAACAGCCGGCCCCGGCGGCGGCTCGCCAGGTGCAGGCATGACGGACGCCGATCTCAGCGCCGCAGTGGCGCATGCCTTCCGCCCGGTGGCGGATGCCGTGGCGGCGCGGCGGCTGCCGGGGGCGGTGTTCGGTGTGGTTTCGGCAAGCGGGGCGCGGGCGGTCGAGGCCGCCGGCCACGCCGCCTGGCTGCCGGAAGAGCGGCCGCTCGACCGCGCCACCTGGTTCGATCTCGCCAGCATGACCAAGGTGCTGGTGACGGTGCGCGAGGTGCTGCGCCTGGTGGAAGACGGCGTTGCCGACTTGCATGATCCCGTCTCCGCCCTGCTGCCGGATATCGCGCAGGTGCCCGGCACCTCGCCGATCCGCAACCTGACGCTGGCAGCACTGGCCACCCACACCGCCGGGCTGCCCGCCTGGGCACCGATCTATGCCAATGCCGCCGATCCCGCCGGGGCTGCGGCGGCGGTGCTGCAGACCGACTGGCCGCTGGGCGCACCCTGCTATTCGGATATCGGCTACATGATGCTGGGCCTGGCGGTGGAACGCGCGCGCGGCGCTCGGCTGGCCGAGCTGGTCGATCAGCCGGGGCTGGCCGCCGCCCCGCCGGCCGGCGCGGAGGTCGCCGCCACGGAGGATTGCCAGTGGCGCGGCCGCGTGCTGGTGGGCGAGGTGCACGACGAGAATTCCGCCGGCCTCGGCGGGTTCGCCGGCCATGCCGGGCTGTTCGGCACCATGGATGGGGTGCTGGATGCCGCCGCCGCCATCCTTGCCGGTACCTGGCTCGGCCCCGCCGCCATGGCGTGCATGAGCGCCCGCCACACGCCCACCCGCGCCTTCGGCTGGCAGATCCGCCATGCCGTGCCGGCGGGGGCTGAGCCGCCATGGACCGGCGGCAGCCTGTGTTCTGCCCGCACCATCGGCCATACCGGCTTCACCGGCACCGGGCTGTGGATCGACCTGGAGCGCGGCTATGCCTGGGCGCTGCTGACCAACCGGGTGCACCCGACCCGCCACGCCGAAACCGGCATCCAGGACCTGCGCCGGGCGGTGGGCAATCGGCTGGCCGCTGCTGTCACCGCATAGCGGCGGCGGTCTGTCGCCCAAATCCCTGCAAACGCCATGGAATCGACACGGGGCGGGGCATAGTGCCGAGTGCCGGAAGGCCGCGCGGGCCGTCACGTCGCCGCAGCGGTTCGACATCCGGCCCGCGGGATCCACGTCTGATGGGATTGCAGCGCCGGAGAGACTGAATTCGTCGGCCCGTGCGTGAAAGACCCAGTGGCAGGCGTTTTCCCCGCAAGGTTGGGAGCGAGAGGATGAGGTGGTTTCGGCGCGGCCTGGCGGTTCTGCTGCCGGTCGTGGTGGTGATGGCGGGATTGGGCAGCTACGTGCTGCTCGCCCAGACACGCCCCGAATTCGCGTTCAGCGAGCCGGCAGAACGCATCTGGCCGGTCAGCGCCCATACCGTGTCGGTGGGTGACTACCGGCCCAGCCTGTCGGTCTATGGCGAGGTGGAAGCCGAACGGCCGGCCGAGCTGCGCGCCAGCGTCGGCGGCGACATCACCGAGCTGGGCGAGGGCTTCGCCGACGGCGCCTTCGTGGCGGCGGGCGACCTGCTGGTCGCCATCGATCCCTTCGACTACGAGCAGACGCTGGCCGAACAGCAGGCCTCGCTGGACGAGGCGCGCGCCGGGCTCGACCAGCTCACCACCACCCAGGCGATGGATGCCGACACCCTGGCGCGCAATCAGGAACTGCTGGAGATCGCCGAACGCGACCTGGCCCGCCAGGAAACCCTGGCCGCCCGCGGCACGGTGTCCGCCAGCGCCTTGGATGAAGCGCGCCGCACCCGCGTCGCCGCCCAGCAGACGGTGGAAGCCAGCGCAAGCACCTTGCGGATCGACGAGGCCCGCGTCGCCCAGCAGCAGGCCACGGTGGCCCGGCTGGAAACCGGCGTGCGGGTGGCCGAACGCAATCTGGAGCGCACCCGGCTGACGGCCCCCTTCGCCGGCTTCGTGCTCGACCCCGATGGCGATCTGGGCCAGCGCCTCAGCGCCAACGAGCGGGTGGCCACCCTGATCGACCCGAGCCGCTTCGAGGCCCATTTCCAGCTTTCCGAAACCCAGTACGGGCGGCTGCTGACGGACGGTGACGACCTGGTGGGCCGCGGCGCCACCGTGGTGTGGTCGCTGGGTGCCGCCCGGCTGGAATTCGCCGCCACCGTCACGCGGGTGACGGGCGAGCTGGATGCCAGCACCGGCGGTGTCGGCGTCTATGCCCGGCTCGATCCGCTGGACGCCGATACGCCGCTGCGCCCCGGCGCCTTCGTGGAAGTGATCCTGGACGACCGCACCTACGCCGATGTGGCGGTGCTGCCGGCCACGGCACTGCACGGCGACCAGGTGTACGTGATCACCGAAGAAGACCGGCTGGAGCCGCGCCAGGTCGAGGTGGCCGACTGGGTCGACCAGTCCGTGCTGATTGCCGGTGGCATCGCCGATGGCGAACGCGTCGTCACCACCCGGCTGTCGGAAGTGCGGCCGGGTGCGCGGGTCGAGGTCCGCTGACAAGCGGCGAAGCGAGAAGAACCATGGGCTTCAACGGCATCGTCCGCTTCTTCGTCAGGCACCACAACGCATCGAACCTGCTGATGATCATGGCGATCATCTTCGGGCTCCTGGCGGTGTTGCGGCTCAACACGCAGTTCTTCCCCACCATCGGCTTCGACAGCATCACCATCTCCGTCTCCTGGCCGGGCGCCTCGGCGGAGGATGTGGACGAAGGCATCGTGGAAGTGATCGAGCCGGAGGTGCGTTTCCTCGACGGCGTGCAGGAAGTGTCCTCCAGGGCCAGCGAGGGCGGCGGCAGCGTCACCCTGGAATTCGAGGACGGCACCGACATGCAGGCCGCCTTGTCGGAGGTGGAGCAGGCCGTCGGCCGCATCACCACCCTGCCGGAAGATGCCGAGGAACCGACCATCAGCCGCACCGCGCGGTACGAAACCGTGACCCGGCTGGCGGTCACCGGGGCGGCCTCGGAAGCCGAGCTAAGGGATGCGGCGGAAACCGTCCGCGACGAGCTGCTGAGCCGCGGCATCGACCGAGTGGTGCTGTTTGGCGCCCGCGATCAGGAAATCCGCGTGGAGGTGGACGACGCCACCTTGCGCCGCCTCGACATGACCTTGCAGGAAATCGCCGCGAGCATCAGCGCCACCTCCCGCGATACCCCGCTGGGCCAGCTCGACGGTGCTTTGGAATTGCAGCTCCGTTCGCTCGGCCTGTTGCAGACGGCGGAGGATTTCCGCGGCATCGAGATCCGCTCCTATGAGAGCGGCGCGAAGATCTATCTGGGCGATATCGCCCAGGTGACCGACGATTTCGAGCGCGGCGAGGCGCTCGGCCTGATCGACGGCGAGCCGGCCATCGAAATCACCATCCAGCGGGCGGAAACCGCCGACACCCTGGAAGCCGCCGCCATCGTCGACGCCTATTTGCAGGAGCGCGCCGGCGACTGGCCCCAGGGCGTGGAGGTGACGGAGTTCGATCCCGTCGCCGATCTGCTGGTCGACCGCATCATGCTGCTGGTGGAAAACGGCGCCAGCGGGCTGGTGCTGGTGCTGCTGGTGCTGTTTGCCTTCCTCAACGCCCGGGTGGCGTTCTGGATCGCCGCCGGCATCCCCATTTCCATGCTGGCGACCGCCGTCGTCATGCTGATGATGGGCCAGACCATCAACATGATCAGCCTGTTCGGGGCGATCATGGCGCTGGGCATCATCGTCGACGACGCCATCGTGGTGGGCGAGCATGCCGCCTTCCGCCGCGAACAGGGGCTGCCGCCGCAACGGGCCGCGGAGATGGGCGCCTTGCGCATGCTGGCGCCGGTGTCCGCCGCCACGCTCACCACCATTGCCGCCTTCCTGCCGATCCTTTTGATCAGCGGGGTGATGGGCCAGATGGTGTCGGCCATCCCGCAGGTGGTGATCGCCATCCTGCTGGCCAGCCTGGTGGAATGCTTCGTCATCCTGCCGGCCCACCTGCGCGATTCCCTCACCGTCGATCTCACTCGCCAGTCGCGCTTCCGGCTGTGGTTCGACCGCGGCTTCGCGCGCTTCCGCGACGGCCCCTTCCGCCGCCTGGTGACCGCTTGCGTGCGTGCCCGCTACCTCACGGTGGCCGGCACCATCGCCGTGCTGCTGCTGAGCGCCGGCATGGTGGCCGGCGGGCGGGTCGGCTTCCAGTTCTTCTCCTCCCCGGAAAGCGAAACGGTGTTCGCCGATTTCAGCTTCGCGCCGGGCACGCCCATCGAAACCACGCGCGACATGCTGGCGGAGCTGCAGCGCGCGCTGCACGCCGCGGAGGACGAGCTGACCGACGGCGAAGGCGGGCTGGTGGAAATCGCCTTCGGGCGCATCGGTGCGGGCACCGGCAACAGTTCCAGCGGCGACCATGCCGGATCGCTGCATGTGCAGCTTCCACCGTCCGACAGCCGCACGGTGCGCAATGCGGAAATCCTGGCGGCCTGGCGCGCCCACACCCAATCCATGCCCGGCCTGGAGCGCATGGAAATCCGCGCCCGCATGGGCGGGCCGCCGGGCCGCGACATCGACATCCGCCTGACCGGGGATTCCGCCGATGCGCTGAAGGCCGCCTCGCTGGAAGTGCAGGACCTGCTGCGCACCTACACCGGCGTTTCCGCCATCACCGACTCCCTGCCCTACGGCCGGCCGGAGCTGATCCTGGAACTGACGCCGCGCGGCCGCGCGCTCGGCCTGACCACCGAGGATCTGGCCAGCCAGGTGCGCAGCGCCTTTGAAGGCACCATCGCCGACCGCTTCGCCCGCGATGCCGAGGAGGTGACGGTGCGCGTGGTGCTGGAGGACGACGACCGCACGCTGGGCGACCTGCGCGACCTGCCGCTCTCCCTGCCCGGCGGCGGCACCGCCACCCTGTCGGACGTGGCCACCGTGCGCGAGGATGTGGGCTTCTCCTCCATCCAGCGCGAGGACGGCGTGCGCCAGGTGGCGATCACCGCGGAGGTGAACTCCGAGCTGGCCAACAACATGGAGATCCTGGCCAACCTTCCCACCGACGGGCTCGACCGCATCGCCGAAGCCAACGGCGTGTCCTACCGCTTCGCCGGCCGTGCGGAGGAACAGCAGGATACGTTCAGCGACCTGGGACTGGGGGCGGCGATCGGCCTGGCCAGCATCTATCTGGTCCTGGCCTGGGTGTTCGCCTCCTACGGCCGGCCGATCATCGTCATGTCGATCATCCCGTTCGGGCTGATCGGTGCGGTGTGGGGCCACTACCTGCTGGGCTACACCTTGTCGGTGATGAGCTTGATCGCCCTGCTCGGCCTGTCGGGCATCCTGGTGAACGATTCCATCATCATGGTCTCCACCATCTCCGAGCACCTGAAGTCCGGCACCAAATCGGTGCGCGAAGCCATCGTGGACGGCACCTGCGAACGCCTGCGCGCCGTCATCCTGACATCGCTCACCACCATCGGCGGGCTGCTGCCGCTGCTGTTCGAAACCAGCCTGCAGGCCCAGTTCCTCATCCCCATGGCGATCACCCTCGTGTTCGGCCTGGCGATCACAACTTTGTTGGTGCTGCTGGTTGTGCCGGCTTTGATGCTGGTCCAGATCGACGTGTCGAATATCCTCTCTGCCGGCTGGGGTCGGCGTCACGGCCGGCGTCCCGGCTGGACCGCCGAGCCGGCGGCCGGGCCCGAACGGGGCTGACCGGCGGCACTGCGGCCGTGCGGCGATACCTTAAAGTGTCGCCGTGCCGCCGCGCTGACCGCCACTGAGAGAGGATTCCCGATGACCGACCTGATCGACCGCGACGCGCTGGACACGGCCGGCCGCGAGCTGCTGTTCCTCAACGCCCGCACGCACAACGGGTGGCAGGATATCGAAGTGCCCGACAGCCTGCTGATGCAGATCTACGAGCTGGCCAGATGGGCCCCCACCAGCGCCAATTGCAGCCCGCTGCGGGTGATCTTCGTGCGCAGCCCGGAAGCGAAGGAGAAGCTGCGGCCGTGCCTGGCGCCCGGCAACGTGGACAAGACCATGGCGGCCCCGGCCTGCGCCATCATGGCCTACGACATGCGCTTCCACGACCACTTGCCGCGCCTGTTCTCCGCGTATGACGCCAAGGCGATGTTCGACAAGAACCCCGACATGGTGTTTGACACGGCGTTCCGCAACGGCACATTGCAGGCGGCGTACTTCATCATTGCCGCGCGCTCGCTGGGGCTGGATTGCGGCCCCATGTCCGGGTTCGACAACGGCAAGCTCGACGCTGCCTTCTTCGCCGACTCCCCGTTCCGCTCCAACTTCCTGTGCAATCTCGGCTATGGCAATCCCGACAAGCTCTACCCGCGCGGGCCGCGATTCCAGCCGGAGGAGGTCTGCACCATCGCCTGACCGGGCGCCTGACCGGGCGCCTGACCGGGCGCCTGATCGGGGCGGTCTGCGGCCGCTGTGGCGCGGCCTGCTGGCACTCCTGCTGGTCGCCGCCTGGGCGCAGGCGGCTGCGGCCCAGGACGTCGCGGCGGAGCCCGAGCCGCCGCAGCTACGGCTGCTGGTGTTCGGCGACTCCCTCGCCCAGGGCTTCGCCTACGGCGTACGCCAGGCGGTGCGCCAGCGCGGCGATTACCTGGCCGATGCCCGGGTGTCGGAAGATGTGCGCATCGGCATCGGCCTGATCCCGCGCCGCGGGCTCGACCCGGTGGTGGAGATCGCCAGCGTCCTCGCCACCGCCCAGCCGCCCTACGATGCGGTGATCGTTTCGCTCGGCGTCAACGATGTGGGCATGCCGCTGGGGCCGGTGGCCTTCTATGGCGAGGCCTGGCAGCAGGCCTACCGGGCGCGGCTGGATGCCTTTGCCGATGCGGTGGCGGTCTACGGCACGCCGGTGGCCTGGATCCAGGTGCCGGCGGTGCGCCCGCCCGCCTTCGCCGGGCCGCTGGATGCCACCATCCGCGGCTTGCAGGATGCGGAGATGGGTGCCCATCCCGGGGTGGTGCTGGTGGATACCGCCACCCTCACCGGCACCGGCGGCACCTTCCAGACCCACATGGTGGACGCCGACGGCACCGCGGTGCGCCTGCGCGCGGGCGACGGCATCCACTTCACCGCCGCCGGCTATGTCGAGGTGGCGCGGCGGGCGCTCGACGCGCTGGCGCCGCGCATCCCGCCGCCGGTTCCGGCGCCGGTCCTGCCGCCGGCCCCACCGCCGCCCTCACAGCCGGCACTGACGGTGGACACCCAGCCGCCGCCGGTCCCCCAGCCGCTCACTCCGGTGCCGCTCACGCCCGTGCCGCTCACCCCGGAGCCACTGACCCCGCAGCCGCTCACACCGCAGCCGCTAACCCCACAGCCGCTGGCCCCGGCACCGCACGCGCCAATACCGCTGACCCCCGTGCCGCTCGCCCCTGTGCAGCCGGTTGAAACCGAGCGGCCCATCGGCGTGGAACGGCCGGTGGCGGCAACCCCCGGCGCCCCGCTGCCGCTTGTGCCCATCGAGGTTAATCCTCGCCGGACAGGTCCAGTCCAAGTAGCCCCCAGGGAAGACCAGTAAACCGAAAGAGCGGCATCCGCCCCATCCGTTCGGGCACATAAAGTTCGATCACGATCTTGATTGGCGGCGCTGCTTATCTTTGACAGTTTGGTTAATCCGTTGATCGTCGGCGCCGCGACATCGTCTGTTCCATCCCCGATTCAGCAGTGCCCAGCCAAAGCCATGCGGCAGCAAGATGGAGCCAATCGAACTGGGACAACTTCACAGAGATTTTCTATGACATTGCGATTGAAATTCACTATTCTTGGTGTGACACGTACCAACAGCCGTCTTAGACGGTACCGCACAGGGCCAGACTGAGCATGTTCGACACGTCTGGTTATGCAGCTCGATAGCCGAAGGGCGCCGCACTGCCGGACCAAGATGCGTGGACCAGGCGATGGATGAACTGCACGCTGAACCGGATACGGGCCTCGTCATTCCAGCCGAGGAGCTGGATGTTGGCGTGCTGCGGATCGTTCAGGATCATGAACACTGGGTGGTGACGTGGCACAACACCGTCGCCCGCAGTGCCGTTGGCCCCGGCGTGACACGCCTGGTGGGGCGCGAGTTTCGCGACCTGCTGCCTGAAGACGTGGTGGAGCCCCTGGAACGGGCCTGCCGCGATGCCCAGGCCAGCCCCGGCCGGTCCGTCGGCACCACCTACCGCTATCGCGACCGGCGCTGGCGGTTCAGCGCCCGCGCCCGCCCGCAGCCGGACCTCGCCAACAGCGGCACGGTCTCCTCGCTCACCGTCACCCTGTGCGACCTGGGGCCGGAAAGTGCGGATTCCGATCTGCCGAGCATCACCCACAACGCGGTGTTTGAAAGCGTCGATCTCGGCTTTGCCATCGCCGGACAGGACCGCCGCCTGCTGTGGGTCAACCAGGGCTTCTCGCAGCTTTTCGGCTGGTCGTACGACGCCGTCGTCAACCAGTCGCTGCCGCGCCTGCTGGCGCCGTGGGACCGCCGCCGCATCGTCGGGCATTTCGATGCCGCCCTGAAGGATGGCGGCTACCGCCAGCCCTTCACCGGCCATGTCGCCACCGCCTCGGGCGAACCGCGCGAAGTGCTGATGACCGCGAGCCGCCTGCAGCTCAACGACGGGCGGGTGTTCGTGGTCTCCACCTTCACCGACGTGGCGGACCGCAAGCGGCTGGAAAACGACCTGATGCGCGCCCGCCAGGACGCCGAGGCGGCCAATCTGGCGAAAAGCCATTTCCTGGAAACCGTCAGCCACGAGCTGCGCACGCCGCTGAACGCCATCCTCGGGTTCTCCGAGATCATGGATCAGCAGATGTTCGGGCCGATCGGCGACACCCACTACATGGCCTATGTGCGCGACATCCAGCGCAGCGGCAGCTACCTGCTCGACCTGATCAACGACATCCTCGACCTGTCGCGGGTGGAGTCCGGCCACGTCAACCTGTCGATCGCCCCGCTCGACCTGAAGGAAATCGTCGGCGAGACCATCGGCCTGTTCGCCCCCACCGCCGGCAAGAAGTCGATCGACATCAGCATCGACATCGCCCAGGCCCTGCCGACGCTGTATGCCGACGAGCGGGCGGTGTGCCAGATGCTCTACAACCTGCTGTCCAACGCCATCAAGTTCACCCATGACGGCGGGACGGTGCGCATCGAGTGCTCGGAAGACACCGCGGCCATCCGCATCGCCGTGGTCGACAGCGGCATCGGCATCCCCGAGGACGAGATCGCCAACGTGATGAAGCCGTTCGAGCGCGGGCGGAACCACGAGGTGCGGACGATCCAGGGCACCGGGCTTGGCCTGCCCTTGGTGGCCAACCTGGCCAAGGCCCATGGCGGCCGGCTGGAACTGGCCAGCACCGAAGGCGTGGGCACCACCGCCACGCTCTACCTGCCCAGCCGCCAGCCCTTCGGCAACGGCGGGGGAGACCTGGTTCCCGGCCCGGCCAACCGGCCCGGCGAATAGGCACTCCCCGCAAAGCAGGCTGCTGCTTGCCGAACGGCCGCCAAATCGTCCCCTGACCGCACCGAAATACAACTCCCCAACAAGCCACCCGCGCGTTTGCCCGGCGGGCAGCCGCTGCCACGGTATCGGCCCGGCCATGGCTTAACCGGCGCAGCGGCGGCGCCCTTGCAGGATGACACCCGATGGCGGACCTCGACAGCGAAGCCCGAGCCCTCCGGCGCATCCGCACGGTGGCAGCCGACCAGGCCGATACGCTCGATCTCTGCCATCTGGGGCTGGCCCGGCTGCCCGAGGAGCTGTTCGCCCTGCCCCATCTGCGGCGGCTCCACCTCGGCTATGGGCTGAAGCAGGTCGACGGCCGGTGGGTGCGCGCGCCTGGGGCCAACCAGCCCAACCGGGTGGCCGCCCAGCTCGCCCGGCTGGCCGAACTGCCGGCGCTGGAGGCGCTGTCCCTGTCCGGCACCGACTGCGCGGACATCGCCCCCCTTGCAGCCCTCAAGCGGCTTTCCTGGTTGGACCTGGACGGGACGGCGGTGTCCGATCTCCGGCCGCTGGCGGACCTGACGGACCTGCGCGTCCTCTCGCTCAGCGCCACCCAGGTGGCAGACCTGGCGCCGCTGGCCGGTCTGGCGCAGTTGCAGATGCTGGACCTCAGGTCGACGCCGGTGGTCGACCTCCACCCCCTCGCCGGTCTTGGCGACCTGCACGAGCTGTCCCTCGGCCAGTTCGTCGACGGGGATTTGGCGCCGCTGGGCGGGCTGGCGCGGCTGCAATCCCTCTATCTCAGCGCCCGCTCGATCCACGATGTCGCCGTGCTGGCGGAGCTGCGGGCGCTGGTGCGCCTCTACCTCTATGGCCCCTGGGTCCGCGACCTCACCCCGCTGGCGCAACTGACCGAGCTGCGGGAGATCCACATCGACGATTGCCCGGTCGACGACCTCTCCCCGCTTGGCGGACTGGGCCGGCTGCGATCTCTCGGCCTGTCACGGCTGCCGGTGCCGAAATCGGGCTTCGGGGTGATTGGCAGGCTCTCCAGCCTCACCGACCTGGCCATCCAGGATTGCCGCATCCACGACCTTGCGCCGGTCGCCGACCTCACCCAACTGCGCAGGCTGACCCTGTCCGGCTGCCGCATCGAGCGGTGGCCCGGCCAACTCTGGGCCAGCCCGGCCTTGCAGGAGGTGCGGATGTCCCGCACCCGCATCCGCGGGCTGCCGGGGGAGATCCTGTCCGGCCCGCCCGGGGCGAACCTTCTGCCGGGTCTCCGCGCGCACCTCGCCTCACGCGACGATGGATAGCCCAGGCCAGTTGGGGCGAGGGGCCGATCAGAAGCGCAGCGCGCGCACCCGCACCACATCCGGCAGCACGCAGATCTGGTCCATCAGCGCATCGGGCACCGGCTGGTCGATGGCGACCAGCGCGATGGCGTCGGCCCCCTCTCCCTTGCGGCCCAGATGGAAGCTGGCGATGTTGATGCCGGCATCGCCCAGCATGGTGCCCAGCCGGCCGATCAGGCCCGGCTTGTCGTTGTTGCGGACGAACAGCATGTGGGAGCTGACTTCGGCTTCCAGCGGAATGTCCTCGATCTCCACGATGCGCGGCTTGCCGCCGCCGAACAGGGTGCCGGTGACGGAGCGGCGGCGCTGTTCGGTGGTCACGGTCAGGCGCACCAGGGTCTGGTAGTCCGGTGCCCGGTCGCGCCGCGTTTCGCGCACGTCGATGTCGCGTTCCCGCGCGATCAGCGGGGCCGACACCATGTTGACGGACGTCAGCAGCGGCCGCAGCAGGCCCATCAGCATGCAGGCGGTGAGCGGCCTGGTGTTCAGTTCCGCCGCCTCGCCCTCGTAGTCCACCGACACCGCTTGCAGCCCGGTTTCGGTGATCTGGCCGGCAAAGCTGCCAAGCTGTTCGGCCAGCTTCAGGTAGGGCGCCAGGCGCGGCGCTTCGTCGGCGGTCACCGAAGCCATGTTGAGCGCGTTGGAAACGGCCCCGTGCACCAGATAGTCCGACATCTGCTCGGCCACCTGGAGCGCCACGTTCTCCTGCGCTTCGGTGGTGGAGGCGCCGAGATGCGGCGTGCACACCACGTTGGGCAGGCCGAACAGCACGTTTTCCTTGGCCGGCTCCTTGCCGAACACGTCCATGGCGGCCCCCGCCACCTGGCCGGAGGCCAGCGCTTCCTTCAGGTCGGCTTCGACGATCAGGCCGCCGCGGGCGCAGTTGATCAGCCGCACCCCGCGCTTCATCGTCGCCATCGCCTTGGCGTCGATCATGTTGCGGGTCTGCTCGGTGGCCGGCACGTGCAGCGTGATGAAATCGGCACGCCGGTACAGGTCCTCCAGCGCCACCTTCTCCACCCCCAGGTCGACCGCCCGTTCCGCCGACAGGTAGGGATCGTAGGCGATCACCCGCATCTTCAGGCCGCGCGCCCGGTCGGCAACGATGGAGCCGATATTGCCGCAGCCGATCACCCCCAGCACCTTGCCGAACAGCTCCACGCCGACGAAGCGGGACTTTTCCCACTTGCCGGCCTGGGTGGAGGCATCGGCTTCGGGGATCTGGCGGGCCAGCGCCATCATCATGGCGATGGCATGCTCCGCGGTGGTGATGGAATTGCCGAAGGGCG
>JAGQRL010000001.1:0-886 GCA_020425485.1 Rhodospirillaceae bacterium | reverse complement strand
ATGCCGGCGCGGCCGATCACCTTGAGCTGCTTGGCGGCGGCGATCACATCGGCCGTCACCTTGGTGGCCGAGCGGATGGCCAGCCCGTCATAGTCGCCGATGGCGGCGATCAGCTCGTCGGGTTTGAGACCGACCCGAACGTCCACCTCGATCCCGTTCTCGGCGAATATCTCCGCCGCACGGGGGCTCAAGTCATCGGAAATCAGAACCTTGGCCATGGCAGGTCAGCCCTCGCGGTGCGCCCGGCTGGGCGGCAATGGGGGAAGAAGCGTTCAGAGCAGGTTGGGCTAGGCGGCTTTGGCCATTTCGGCCTGGGCCGCGTGATACGCCCATTCGATCCAGGGCAGAAGCGCTTCGATGTCGCTGGTTTCCACCGTCGCCCCGCCCCAGATGCGCAGGCCCGGAGGGGCGTCGCGGTAGCCGCCGATGTCGTAGGCGACGCCGCGGGCGTCCAGCAGCGAAACGATGCGCTTGGGCAGGTCGGCCTGGCCCTGCGGGCTCAGCCCGGCCACCCAGTCGCCGGTGAAAGTGAGGCAGATGGAGGTGGGCGAGCGGATGTCCGGCGTTGCCGCCAGGAAGTCCACCCAGTCGGTGCGCGCCACCCAATCGGTGATCGCCGCCAGATTGGCTTCGCTGCGGGCCATCAGCGCCGGCAGGCCGCCGATGCCTTCCGCCCAGGTCAGCGCGTCCACAGCGTCTTCCACGCACAGCATCGAGGGGGTGTTGATGGTTTCGCCCTTGAAGATGCCGCCGATCAGCTTGCCGCCCTTGGTGAGGCGGAAGATCTTGGGCAGCGGCCGCGGCACCGGTTCGCTTTCCAGCCGGGCAACGGCGCGCGGGCTGAGCGCCAGCATGCCGTGGGCCGCCTCGCCGCCCAGCACCTTCT
>JAGQRL010000190.1 GCA_020425485.1 Rhodospirillaceae bacterium | reverse complement strand
AAGATCGGCGTGGTGTTCCAGGATTTCCGCCTGATCCCGCACCTGACGGCGATCGAGAACGTGCTGCTGCCGCTGCACCTGGCGCGCATCGAATCGCACCGCAGCGAAGCCCATGTGCGCGAGCTGCTGGAATGGGTGGGGCTGGGCAAGCGCATGGAGGCCAAGCCATCCACCCTGTCGGGCGGCGAACAGCAGCGCGTGGCCATCGCCCGCGCGGTGATCCTGAGCCCGGAAATCCTGGTGGCCGACGAGCCGACCGGCAGCGTGGACGATGCCATCGGCCGCCGGCTGGTCCACCTGTTCGAGCAGATGAACGCCATCGGCACCACGGTGATCGTCGCCACCCACAACGAGGAGCTGATTCGCCGCACACCCCACGAAGTGCTGGAGCTCGACCGCGGCCGGGTGAACGACCCCGGCGCCCGTCCGGCGGGGCTGGACGGCCCGGCGGGAGAGGACGCATGAGGCGCTTCCGCCCCCTGCCGCTCGGCCGCTCCGGCCCCAACCGGCTGATGCCGGTGATCCTGGCGCCGATGGCCTATATCGCCACCCTGGCGCTGGCCGGCTTCCTGGTGGTGCAGGGGCTGGTGGCGGACTGGCGGGCCGGCATGGACGGGGTGTTGACGGTGGAGATCCCGGCGGCGGCCGACATTCCGGCGACGGAAGCGCGGGTGAGTGCCGCCATGGCGGCGCTGAGTGCCCATCCCGACGTGGCCTCGGTGGAGGTGATCACCGCGGAGCGGGCCGACCGCATGCTGCAAGACTGGGTGGGCGATGCCGTCGACCTGTCGGCGTTTCCCCTGCCGATCCTGCTGGATGTCCGCCTCGCCCCCGGGGCCGGCGACGGTGCCGCGGCGATATCTGCCCTGCTGGCCGCCGTGCCTGCGGCCGAGCCGATTCGCGCGGAAGCCTGGCTGGAGGAGCTGCGCGGCCTGGTCGACGTGATCGAGCTGGCAGCACTCGGCGTGCTCGCCCTGGCGGTGGCGGCGGCGGTGGCCACGGTGATCGCGGTGTCGGTGGCCAACTTCACCGCCTGGCGGTCGGTCGTGGAGCTGCTCCACGTGATGGGGGCGGAGGACCGCTTCGTCGCCGGTGCCTTCCAGCGCGCCGCGCTGCTCCAGGCCGGCCTGGGCGGGCTGGTGGGCGTCGGCCTGGCGGCGGCCACCGGGCTGGCGGTGGCGTGGTCGCTCGGCCGCGTCGACCCGCTGCTGCTCGACCAGTTCTCGCTGCCCGCCTGGGCATGGTGGCCGCTCGCCCTGGTGCCGGTGGGGACGGCACTCTTGGCCATGGTGACGGCGCGGCTTACAGTCCTGTTGGCGCTCAGGCGCTTGACGTGAGCGGGCCGACACGCCGCCGGCCGACGCACCAACAGGGGTTCACCCAGGGCAGGCCGATGGCGGACGGCAACACCGACGACGAGGGGCCGGGCGGGCACGATGTGGCCGATCCGGTCGCCCACCAGGAAGCACACCCCGCCCGCCGGCCGCGCCGCCGCATGGTGGCTGTGCTGGCGCTGGTGGTGGCCGTGTACGGTGGCGGCTTCCTGCTGTTCGCCCACATCACCGCCGGGCTGAGCGCCGATCCGGCCGCGGTGACCGATGCCATCGTGGTGCCGACGGGGGGCAGCGAGCGCTTCGATACGGCATTGGAGTTGCTGCGCCGGAACCTGGCCGCGCGGCTGTTCGTCACCGGCGTGCACCCCGATGTGGACACCGGCGACCTGCTGTCGCGCGTCGGCGCCGACCCGTCGCTGGGCGGCGGCCATTCCATCGAAGTGGGCCACGCCGCCCGCGACACCGCCGGCAATGCCGCGGAAACGGCGGACTGGGCGGCGGCCAACCACATCCGCTCGATCCGCCTGGTGACGTCGGACTACCACATGCTGCGCAGCCTGCTGGAATTCCACGCCGCCATGCCGTGGGTGAGCATCGTCGCCCATCCGGTGTCCGCCGCCGCGGTGCATATGGACGACTGGTGGGCGTGGCCCGGCACGGCGGAGCTGATGTTCGTGGAATACAACAAGTTCGTGCTCACTTGGCTGCGCATCCAGGCGGACTGGCTGTGGACGGGGCTGGTGGCATGACCTGGCTGCGCTCGGCCGTCTACAACCTCGCCTTCACCGCGTGGACCGGGTTTCTGTGCATCATCATGATGTGGGCGCTGATGCTGCCCAGGCCGAAGATGGTGGCGCTGATGCGCTGGTATCTCGGCACGGTGGACGTGCTGGAACGGGTGGTCCTCGGCCTGCGCTTCCGGGTGGTGGGCCTGGAGCATGTGCCCGAGCTGCCCTTCGTGGTGGCCTGCAAGCACCAGTCGACCTGGGAAACCCAGAAGCTCCCGCTCATCTTCCTCGACCCCGCGGTGGTCTATAAGCAGGAACTCGGC
Source organism: Rhodospirillaceae bacterium (assembly GCA_020425485.1). Lineage (GTDB taxonomy): Bacteria > Pseudomonadota > Alphaproteobacteria > DSM-16000 > Inquilinaceae > JACKIH01. The sequence goes on along the minus strand of JAGQRL010000190.1, from coordinate 882 downwards.
CGCATCCCCATCTGGGGCTGGTTCATGGCGCGGGCCAAGATGATCGCCATCGAACGCACCGCGCGGTCCAAGGCGCTCACCTCCATGGTGCGCCAGGCCAATGCCCGCGCCCAGGAAGGCCGGCCCGTCATCATCTTCCCCCAGGGTACGCGCATCGCCCCGGGCGTGCCGGCGCCCTACCACCCCGGCGTGGCTGCGCTGTACGGCGCGCTGGGCCTGCCGGTGGTGCCGGTGGCGGTGAATTCCGGGCTGTTCTGGCCGCGCCATTCCTTTGTGAAGAAATCCGGCACGGTAACGGTGGAAATCCTCACCGCGATCCAGCCGGGGCTCAACCGCAAGGCCTTCATGGAGCGCCTGGAAACCGAGCTGGAGGCCGCCAGCACGCGGCTGCTCACCGCGCCCGGCGTGCCGGGAGGCTGAGGGCGGGGCAGGCCACCGGCAGTCTGCGAACATATGAAGAACAGACAATTGACCTGGCGGCCTCGGCAGCCTACCTTCTGAGCAGGCGGGGGGCTGCCACCGGCCCGCCGTCACATGCCTTTGCGCCACCTGCGGCAGCGGACGGTCCGACATGACGCTCACCGGCATCGCCCGGCAGATCTGGGACATGAAGTACCGGCCGCGCGGCGACGACGGGGCGCCGCTGGACGCCACCATCGAGGACACCTGGAGCCGCGTCGCCCGCGCCGCCGCGTCGGTGGAAGCCGATGCCGAGGGCTGGGCGGACCGCTTCTATGCAGCGCTGGAGGATTTCCGCTTCCTGCCGGCCGGCCGCATCCTGGCGGGTGCCGGCACCGGGCGCCAGGTCACCCTGTTCAACTGCTTCGTCATGGGCCGCATCCCCGACAGCATGGAAGGGATCTTCCAGGCGCTGAAGGAAGC
>JAGQRL010000010.1 GCA_020425485.1 Rhodospirillaceae bacterium | reverse complement strand
GGCAAGACCACGCTGCTCAACGTCATCTCCGGGCTCATCACGCCCAGCGAGGGGCGCATCCGCTTCGACGACATCGACGTGACCGAGCTGCCCACCCAGCGGCGCAACATCGCCCAGGTGTTCCAGTTCCCGGTGATCTACGACACCATGACGGTGGGCGATAACCTGGCCTTCCCGCTGCGCAACCGCCGCCTGCCGGAAGCCCAGGTGCGCGAGCGGGTGAACGAGGTGGCGGAGATGCTGGACCTGGCCGGCGATCTCAACCGCCGGGCCAAGAACCTGTCGGCCGACGCCAAGCAGAAGATCTCGCTCGGCCGCGGGCTGGTGCGCGACGACGTGGCGGCGATCCTGTTCGACGAGCCGCTCACCGTCATCGACCCGCACGTGAAATGGCAGCTTCGCCGCAAGCTGAAGGAAATCCACGAGAAGCTGGCGCCGACGCTGGTCTACGTCACCCACGACCAAAACGAGGCGCTGACTTTCGCCGACCGGGTGGTGGTGATGCTGGACGGCCAGGTGCTGCAGGTGGGCAGCCCGGTGGAGCTGTTCGAAAACCCACGCCACACCTTCGTCGGCTACTTCATCGGCAGCCCCGGCATCAACCTGATCGACTGCACGCTGGAGGGCGAGCGCGCGGTGTTTACCGGCGGCAGCGTCGCCCTGCTGCCCGATCAGGTGCGCCGGGTGCGCGAACGCAACGTCACGCTCAAGCTGGGCATCCGCCCGCGCTATCTGGGCGTGGCGGCAACCCCGGGCGAGGGCACGGTGGCGGCCCGGGTGACCGATGTGGAAGACCTCGGCACCCACCGGCTGGTCACCCTGCGGCTCGGCGACGGCGGCGGCGAGCTGCACGCCATGGTGCACGAGGACGCCGAGGTGCCGGCGGAGATGGCCTATCTGAGCTTCCCGCCGGACCGCACCAAGCTGTTCGCCGACGACCTTCTGGTTGCCTGACGGGACGGAGCCCCATGGACAAGATCCCCAACAACCGCGCCTGGTTCCTCATCCTGCCGGTGTTCCTGCTGGTCGCCTTTTCAGCCCTGATCCCGCTGATGGCGGTGGTGAACTACTCCGTCCAGGACAGCTTCGGCGGCGGCGTGTGGATCTTCGTCGGCGACGAGTGGTTCCGCGACGTGCTGACCGACGGGCGGCTGCACGACGCGCTGCTGCGCCAGCTCGGCTTTTCCGGCCTGGTGCTGCTGATCCAGATCCCGCTCGGCGTGCTGATCGCGCTGGCCATGCCGAGCCGCGGCTGGGCGGTGCCGGTGTGCCTGATCCTGCTGGCCTTGCCGCTGCTGGTGCCGTTCAACGTGGTCGGCACCATCTGGCAGCTGTTCGCCCGCGTCGATATCGGCCTGATGGGCAACACGCTGCGCGAGATGGGGGTTGAGTTCAACTACACCGACGATCCGCTGCACGCCTGGATCACCGTGGTGCTGATGGATGTGTGGCACTGGACGCCGCTGGTGGTGCTGCTGTGCTATTCCGGCCTGCGCGCCATCCCGCCGGCCTTCTACCAGGCCGCCCGCATCGACGGCGCCAGCCGCTCGGCCATCTTCTGGTACATCGAGCTGCCCAAGCTGCGCGGCGTGCTCACCATCGCCGTGCTGCTGCGCTTCATGGACAGCTTCATGATCTTCACCGAGCCCTTCGTGGTGACGGGCGGCGGGCCGGGCAACGCCACCAACTTCCTGTCGATCGTGCTGACCAACTGGGCGATCGAACGGCGCGACCTGGGGCCGGCGGCGGCCTTTTCGATTATCTACTTCCTGCTGGTGCTGTTGATCTGCTGGGTGTTCTACACCGCGATCACCCGCATCGGTCAGGCCGACAAGCGATAGGAGGCGCGGCCATGGGTGCGGTCAAACCCGGCAAGCTGGCGCTCACGCTGTACATCGTACTGCTGCTGCTGCCGCTCTACTGGCTCATGAAGATGTCGCTGCAATCCAACGAGGACATCCTCGGCAGCTTCAGCCTGTGGCCGGTCAACCCGAGCTTCGACAACTACGTGACCATCCTGACGGACAGCTCCTGGTACATGGGCTACGTCAACTCGCTCACCTACGTGTTCATGAACATGGCCATCGTGCTGACGGTGGCGCTGCCGGCGGCCTACGCCTTCTCGCGCTATCGCTTCATCGGCGACAAGCACATGTTCTTCTGGCTCTTGTCCAACCGCATGGCGCCGCCGGCGGTGTTCCTGCTGCCGTTCTTCGAGCTGTATCACGCGGTCGGGCTGTTCGACACGCACATCGCCGTGGCGCTGGCGCACTGCTTGTTCAACGTGCCGCTGGCGGTGTGGATCCTGGAAGGCTTCATGTCCGCCGTGCCGCGCGAGGTCGACGAGATGGCCTATATCGACGGCTACAGCTTCCCGCGTTTCTTCGTTTCCGTGTTCCTGCCGCTGATCAGGAACGGCGTCGGCGTCGCCGCCTTCTTCTGCTTCATGTACAGTTGGATCGAGCTGCTGATGGCCCGCACGCTGACGCTGACGGAAGCCAAGCCGATCTCCGTGACGATGACGCGCACCGTGAGTGCGGCCGGGCTGGACTGGGGGCTGCTCGCAGCGGCCGGGACATTGACGCTGATCCCCGGCGCCTTGGTCATCTGGTTCGTGCGCAACTACATCGCCAAGGGCTTCGCCCTGGGGCGCGTGTAGGGATCGGGGAGGCGGCGATGGAAAGCGGCACGCTGGCGGACTGGCTGGAACACAGCTTCGGCTGGATGGCCTGGACCTGGGTTACCGGCACGTTCTTCCTGACGATCCTCGGCCTGCTCGTGGTGATGACGGTGTGGGAACTCGCCATGCCGACGGTGCAGCGCAAGGGCTTTCTGCCCATCAGCACCACCCGCGGCGACCGCTTCTTCATCGGCTTGCTGTCGTCGGCCTTCATCCACCTGGCCTGGCTGGGGCTGGTGGGTGCCGGGCTCACCTGGGCGCTGGCGATCTGTGCTGCGTGGATGGTGGTGTTGCTCCGCTACGGCTGAACACACTAAGCTTAGGTGTAAAAGTTTCACCCCAGGTCGTCGTCAGCGCTGGGCGGCGACCATCCCAATCGACAGCGCATTAGGGAGAAGCCCATGACCAAGAAATCCGCATTCCGCGCACCGCCGATACAGGTGGGACGCCGTGCCCTGATGCAGAGCGTCGCCGCCGTCGGCGCGCTGGCCGGTTCGGGAGTGACCCTGCGGGCCGCTCGCGCCCAGACCGACGATGAGCGGCTGGCGACGGCCCGGCGCTGGATGGAAGACGAATTCTCTCCCTCCTCGCTGTCGATCGACGATCAGATGGCCGAGATGGAGTTCTTCATCCGTGCCGCCGAACCGTTCCGCGGGATGGACATCAACGTGGTGTCGGAGACCATCACCACCCACGAATACGAAGCCGGCGTGATGGCCCGGGCGTTCTCGGAAATCACCGGGATCAACCTGACCCACGACCTGATCCAGGAAGGCGACGTGATCGAGCGGCTGCAGACGCAGATGCAGTCCGGCCGCAACGTCTATGACGGCTACGTCAACGACAGCGACCTGATCGGCACCCATTGGCGCTACGGCCAGGTGGTGCCGATCTCCGACATGATCGAAGGCGACTGTGCGGACGTCACCCTGCCGACGCTCGACCTGGAAGACTTCATCGGGCTCAGCTTCACCACGGCCCCGGACGGCAAGGTCTACCAGCTTCCCGACCAGCAGTTCGCCAACCTCTACTGGTTCCGCTACGACTGGTTCACCCGCGAAGACCTGCAGGCCCAGTTCCGCGATCAGTACGGCTACGAGCTGGGCGTGCCGATCAACTGGAAGGCCTACCAGGATATCGCCGACTTCTTCACCAACCACGTGCAGGACATCGACGGCACGCGGGTGTACGGCCATATGGACTACGGCCGCCGCGACCCCTCGCTGGGCTGGCGCTTCACCGATGCCTGGCTGTCGATGGCCGGCACCGGCGATGTCGGCATCCCCAACGGGTTGCCGGTGGACGAATGGGGCATTCGCGTGGAGGGTCCGAACCCGGTGGGGTCGTCGGTCTCCCGCGGCGGCGCCACCAATGCGCCGTCGGCCGTCTATGCGCTGCGCAAGTACATCGAGTGGCTGGAAGCCTATGCGCCGCCGGAAGCGCCGGGGATGAACTTCTCCGAAGCCGGGCCGGTGCCGGGCCAGGGCAACATCGCCCAGCAGATCTTCTGGTACACCGCGTTTACCGCCGCCCTGTCGCAGCCCGACCTGCCGGTGGTGAACGAGGACGGCACGCCCAAGTGGCGCATGGCCCCCTCGCCGCACGGCCCGTACTGGGAAGAGGGCATGAAGCTCGGCTACCAGGACTGCGGCTCGTGGACGTTCCTCAATTCCACGCCGCTGGACCGCCGCAAGGCCGCCTGGCTCTACGCCCAGTTCTGCACCTGCAAGTCGACCACGCTGAAGAAGACCATCGTCGGGCTGACGCCGATCCGCGAAAGCGACCTGCAGACCGACACCATGACCGAGCTGGCGCCCAACCTGGGCGGTCTGGTGGAATTCTACCGCAGCCCGGCCCGCGTGGCGTGGACCCCCACGGGCACCAATGTGCCGGACTATCCGCGCCTGGCGCAGCTCTGGTGGGAGAACGTGGCGGAAGCGGTAACCGGCGAGGTCACGCCGCAGCAGGCCATGGACAACCTGGCCGCTGCCCAGGACCAGGTGATGGAGCGCCTGGAACGGGCCGGCGTGCAGGGCGACCTGGGCCCGCGGCTGAACGAGGAACGCGACCCGCAATACTGGTTCGACCAGCCGGGTGCGCCCAAGCCGCAGCTTGAGGACGAGGAGGGCCAGGGTGAGACGGTCGCCTACGACGACCTGATCCAGGCCTGGCGGGAAGGCCGCGTGCGCTAAGCGCGGGCCACCGGACCAACGACTGGGGGGCGGCCTGCGGGCCGCCCCTTTTTCGTTCGCCGTCCCGCTGCCGCTGCCCCCCGTCGCCGCCGCCACTGGCGCGGGCCTGCCAGGAGCGGGCCACATCGCTGGGCGCTGGCAGTGGGCAGGCAGCCACCCGATATATTACAGTGGATCGAGGAATCCGGCCGAAGCGTGTGCCGTGGCGAAGACCGCTGCCCCGTCATCGACGCAAGGCGACATCGCTTGACGCGGCAACCCCGGCGGCGACACCTTCACCGATCCGATCATGCGGTCATGGTTTCAGGAGGCAGGACATGGCGGAAGCTTCCAAGTCCGACGCTCCCACGTCCGGCGAGGGCGAGGTTCATACCGGCGGGTGCCTGTGCGGTGCCGTTCGCTACACGGTGGTCGGGCCGATGCGCCCGGTGATCTACTGCCATTGCGGCCAGTGCCGGCGCTGGACCGGGCATTTCCTGGCGGCCAGTGCCGCCCGGCGGTCGCAAGTGACCATCGAGGACCCGGACGGCGTGCTGAAGTGGTTCATCTCCTCGCCCGGCTACCGGCGCGGCTTCTGCAGCCGCTGCGGCACGCCCCTGTTCTGGGGGCGCGACGGCGGCGGGTTCTATTCCATCCCCGCCGGCTCGCTGGATGACGATGCCGACCTGGAGGCGGTGATGCATGTGCACACCGGCTCCAAGGGCAAGTACTACGACATCCACGACAAGCTGCCCCAGAACACCGACGCCTCGTCGACCACGCCGGAAATCGAGGCGTGGCGGGAAAAGAGCCGGGCCTACAAGTAGCCGGCCGGCCGCAGGGCGCGTCAGCCCAGGGTAAGCACCTGCGCCTGCCCGCTGGCCGGATCGTAGAGGGTCAGCGCACCCGGCGATCCCTCCAGCCTGCCCAGGCCGGGCCACAGGCGAAGCGCCTGGGCCGGGTTGCGGGTGACCGTGGCGAGGGCTGAGGCGAGATCGATGCCGGCAAACGCCATGGCATTGGCCACCGCCATGCCCAGCCGCAGGTGGGCGCCGGCCAGCCGGCCGTCCGCGGTCACCAGCCGTCCGTTTCCCAACCTTATCTCCTGGCCCAGCAGGTCGAAGCGCTCGATGTCGGCCCCCAGGGTCGGCATGGCGTCGGTCACCAGCACCGCGCGGTCGGGCGGCTTGGCGCGCAGCAGCAGCTTCACCTGGGCCGGGTGGACATGGTGGCCGTCGGCGATCAGCCCGGCATAGAGCCCGTCCACCGCCAAAGCAGCACCCACGGCCGCCGGCTCCCGCGAGGTGGCGGGCGCCATGGCGTTGTGCACATGGGTGGCGCCGGCCAGCCCTTCTGCGGCCGCCCGTTCCATGGTGGCGAAGTCCGCCTCCGTGTGTCCGGCGAACACCACCGCCCCGCGCGCCGCCAGATCGGCAATGGCGCCCGGCTCCGCCCGTTCCGGTGCCAGCGTGACCAGCGTTGCCCCGCGCCGGCTGAGCGGCAGGGCCGCCACGGCGGGTTGCGTGGCCGGGGCCATCAGCTCGGCCCGATGCACGCCGGCCCGCGCCGGGTTGAGAAACGGGCCTTCCAGGTGGATGCCGGCGATGCCGGACACACCGGCGGCGATGGCCGCGTCGACGGCTGCAACCGCGGCCGCGGTCACCTCCGGTGTGTCGGTGATCAGGGTGGGCAGGAAGAAGGCGGTGCCGGTGGCGCGCACGGC
>JAGQRL010000189.1 GCA_020425485.1 Rhodospirillaceae bacterium | reverse complement strand
TCGACGACGCGGCCGGCCAGGTCCGCCGCCCCGCTGGCGAGCGGCGTCAGGGCGGCGAGATCGGCCACCTGGATCTGCCAGTCCACCGCCTGCGGGGTCGCCTCCAGGTCGGGGCGGGCCGTCACCGTCACCGGGCCGGCCGCCAGGTTCAACTCGGCCTGGGCGATGCGGCCATCCCCATCGGCGGCGAACCGGGCGTCCAGCACGGCACCGTCTTGCAGCAGCGCATCCACCTGGGCGATGCCGGTATGGGCATCGTCGATATGGGCGGAGACGGTCGCCCCCAGCCCGTCCTCGCCCCAGCGCCCGTCGGCGGTGAGGTCGACGGAGCCGGCCACCGGCTGGCCCAGCGCTTCGGACAAGGCCGACAGATCGGCCAGGTTGAGGGCCACCTGGCCGGTGCCGTTGGCCCCCCACGCGCTCGCCCCACCGGACAGGGTGAGGTCCACGTGATCGGTGGAGAGGGCCGCGGCCAGGTCCGCCAGGCTGCCGTCCAGGCCCAGCCGGCCCTGGGCTTGCAGGTCGAGCGCCGCACCGATCAGTGCCAGCGCCTGGGGCGGCAAGCCCTCAAGCTCGGCCAGCCGCGCCGTCACCGCCACATCGGCGGCGGCATCCTCGTCCGTCAGCGGACCCGCCGGCCGCAGCGCCACCTGGGCCTCCACGGTGCCGATGCCGTAGGTCTGGTAGGCCACACCGCCGGCAGAGACGGTGAGATCCAGGTCCGGCTGGTCGAACGCTCCCGCCGCGGTCAGCTCCACCGTGGCATGGTCCCAGCCGACGGGGCCGGCCAAGGCGGTGATGGCGGGCGAGGACGGCGCCAGGTCCACCCGCAGGGTCGCTGTGCCCTGCTCGCCTTCGGTGTCGACCCGCCCGGTCAGGCCGGCCTGGAAGGCTGCCACCGCCAGGTCCAGGCGCTCCACCGCCACGTCGCCATCGTCCGCCAGCGTCGCCGCCAGGGAGAGCGAGGGTGCGGCACCCACCAGCGGCTGCAGGGTTGGCGGCAGGAAGGTGGCGATATCGCCCGCGGCATCGGCGGTGATGCGCCGGCCGTCGGGAGTGGCCTCCACCCGCGCCGTCACCGTAAGATCGGCGATCTCTCCGGCCGAGGCGGTCAGTCCGCCGTGCCAATCGTCCAAGGTGCCGTCGCCGGTGAGGGTCAGGTTCACCGCCGGCAGGTCCGGCCGCCCCAGCGCTGCCGCGGCAATGCCGCCGGGCGGCTCCTCCACCGTGGCTTCCAGGCTGAGGCGGGTGGTTTCCGGCACATAGCGGGCATCCAGCACCGCGCGCGCCTCCACCCCATCGGTGCGCGCCAGATCGACCGACAGCACCAGGCTCTCGCCCCATTCGCCGAGCTGGCCCGACGCGATCAGCGTCGCCGTGACCGGGCTGCCGATCACCGGCGGCGCCAGGTTGATCTCGCCGATCCTGAGATGCGCCAGGTTGATGGACACCGGCAGGCTGGGCAGCTCCAGGGGCGGTGCCGCCTCGTCCACCACCTCCTCCTCCGCCGGTGCGGCCGATGGCGCCGGCAGCCGCAGCACCGACAGGCGATCGGCTTCAACCGCCGTGATGTTGGCCTCGCCGCCCAACAGGTCCAGCGGCTCCCATGCCAGCCGCAGCCCTTCCAGGCTGAGCCACATGCCCTCGCCGTCGCTGATGCGGATGGTGTCCACCTGCATGCGCACCGGCACGAAGCCGTCGATGCCCTCGATCTCCAGCTCGAAGCCGGGGCTGCTCGCCACGGAGGAGATGAGCGAGGCCAGGAGCCGCTGGCCGATGCCGGTCTGCAACCCGCCGAACACGGCGAGCAGAAACACCGTGAAGGCCAGCAGGATCACCGGAACGATCTTGATGGTGCGGCGAAGCGCAGACATGCCAACCTATTCTGAGCGCGTAGCGAGCGCGGTTTCTGTTCGTTCTGCACCGGCCTGGTGGCGGTGCAAGACCGCCCTAAAACGCCTGCCCGATGCTGATGTAGAGCTGCACCGGATCGTCATTGTCACCAGTTAGTGGCGTCGCGATGTCCACGCGCAGCGGCCCGATGGGGGTGTAGTAGCGCATGCCCAGGCCGGCGCCGACGTCCACATCGCCACTGAAATCGGGAAAGCTGCTCTCGAACACGCCGCCGGCATCGATGAACGGCACCAGGCCGAAATCGCCCCAGAAGCGCCAGCGCAGCTCCAGGCTGGCTTCCACCAGGCTGCGGCCGCCCAGCGGATCGCCGCTGGCATCCACCGGGCCGACCCCCTGGAAGGGAAAGCCGCGCACGGAGCCGCCGCCGCCGGCATAGAAGCGCTGGGTATCGGGCACGGCATCTAGATCGGCCAGCAGGATGGAGCCGAGGCGGCTGCGGGCGGCCAGCACCAAAGTGCCGTCGCCGGCCAGGTCGTAGTAGCCGGACGCGCTCAGCTCGCTGCGCACGAAGGGCTCGCTGTCGCCCAGCGCCAATGGATAGGGCGTCAGCTCGAAGTCCAGGCGCAGGCCCTCGGTCGGGTCCAGCAGGCTGTCGGTGGAATCGAACCTCACACCCAGGGGAACGCCGACCAGGCCCAATCGTTGCGTTTCGCCATCGGACTCGATCTCGCTGGCCTCAAAGGTGATGCCGTAGGAGTAGCTGATCTCGTCGCTGTAGGTGCGCGCGATCAGGGCGGAGCCTTCCAGGCCGGTGCGGCCATAGGCATCGGGGTGTTCTTCCAGCAGCGCCAGGCCCAGGTGCAGCGACTGGCCGGTGAGCAGGAAGTCCGGCTTGGCGAAGGTGGCTTCCAGCGAATACTCGATCTCGTCGAAGTCGTTTTCCAGCAGGCGGCCCACGGTGGCCTCGATGCGCAGCCGCTCGGCCTCGCCGAACAGGTTGCGGTGGCCCCAGTACACCGTCGCGTCGATGCCTTCGGAGGTGGCATAGCCGGCGCCGAAGCCGATGAAGCGGGGCGGTCGTTCTTCCACCGTGGCGGACACGTCCAGCGTGCCGTCGGGGTTGAGCTGCGGCGCCTCCTCGATGCGCACGGAGGAGAAGACGTCGAGATCGCCGAGCGACTGGCGCAGGCTGTCGATGGCGCCGGGCCGGTAGGGGGCGCCGCGCTCGAACGGTACGCGGCCGGCCAGGAACTCCCCGTCCACCGAATCCGCCCCGTCGATGGTCACGCTGCCGAAGGTGGCGGTGGGGCCGGGGTCGACGGAGAAGGTCACATCCATGGTGTGCTGGTCGTGGTCCACCACGGCCCGGCGGCTCGGCACATCGGCGTAGGGGTGGCCGGCATCGCGCAGGGCTGCGACCATGCGGGCTTCGGCCTGGAGGATGTCCGATGCCCGCGCCGGGTCGCCAGGGGCAATCTGCAGGATGTCGCCGGGCAACTCCGGCAGCGGCGGCGGCGCATCCGCCGCCATGTCGATATCCAGGGTGCCGAAGACGTAGAGCGGCCCCGGCACCACCGCCAGCACCACGGCCACCGGCTGGCCGGCCGGCCGGGCGCGCAGGTCCTCCACCAGGCCGGGGGCGTCGGGCGGCCGCCCGTCGATCGTCGCCGTCACCTGCCCGGCGTAGTAGCCGAGCGAGCGCAGCGCCTGGAGGGCGAGATCGATATCGCCGGTCACCCGGCGCAGCAGCCCCAGCGGCGTGGCCGGCGGATCGTCCGCACGGCGCACCAGCACCAGCGTGTCGTCGAGTGCGGAGCGCAGCGGCGAGTCCTCGTCGAGCACCAGGTCCAGCTCCACCGGGATGCCGGGGGGCTCCTCAGCCTCGGCGGCCTCCTCGGTGTCCTGGGCATGGCCGACCATGGGGGCCGCCGCCAGCACCAACACCAGCGCCAGCGCCAACGCCAGCGCGCCCGGCAGCGCGCCGGCCCACCGCCGATACCGCCCGCTTTCGATGCATGCTGTTGCCGACTGGTCCATTCTTCCCGCGAAGTTCGAGGGCCGCAGGTGACCACCGTTAGAGGCGACGTGGCCCTTCAGCAAGACAGGAGGCGGCATGCGCGCAACGCGCCCCGTGCGGTTCGTCGTCTCGGCCATCGGTCTTGGCTGGGCGCTGCTGCGTGCCGGCCGGCCCGCCCACCGCAGCCTGGCCGAGCGGCTGGGCGACCTGCCGCTGGCCGATGCCCCGGTCTCCCGGCCGGTGCGCGTGCGCTGGTCGGACCGGCAGATTCCGGTGATCGACGCCGCGGACGACGACGATCTGGCCGCAGCCCTCGGCATCGTCCACCTCCACCTGCGCTGGACCCAGACGGAGGTGATGCGCCACCTGGTTCAGGGCCGCATGGCCGAGCTGGTGGGGCCGGCAGCCCTGGAGCTGGACGCAGCGGTGCGGCGTTTCGACCTCGCCGCGGCGGTGCCGGAGATGGTGCAGGCCCTGCCGGCGGACACGGGCCGGTGGCTGGAGCGATTCGTCGCCGGCCTCAACCACGCGGTGGCGCGCATCGATCCCCTGCCCTTCGAATTCCGCGTGCTCGGCCTCGGCCGCACCCCCTGGACGGTGGCCGACGTGCTGGCGCTGGGCCGGCTGGCGGGGGCCGATTTCGCCTGGACCATGTGGCCGGCCCTTCTGGCGGCGCGGCGGCGGCTGGCCGATTGGCCGGCGCTGTGGCGCGTGGTGGCAAGCGCGGGCACGGCCGCGATTCCGGGCAGTGGGCAGCCCGGCAGCCCCTGGCCGCCGCCCCTCGGCCGCAGCGGCAGCAATGCGGTGGCGGTGGCGGGCGCGCGCTCGGCCTCCGCTGCGGCGCTGCTGGCCAACGACACCCACCTGCCCATCGGGCTGCCCAACCCGTGGATCCTGGTGGGCTTCCGCACGCCCACCCAGGCCGCCGTCGGCCAGATGGTGCCGGGGCTGCCGGTGCTGGCGGTGGGCCGCAGCGAACGCCTCGCCTGGGGAGCTGCCAACCTGCAATCGGCCAACAGCGCCCTGCTGCGCACGGAGGTGACGGCGGTTGAGCGGGTGCGGCTGCGCTGCCGCTGGTGGCCGGGCCACCGCATGGTGCTGCGGCGGGGCGTGGCGGGACCGGTGGTCTCCGACACCCCGGCCTTCGCCGGCCGGCCGGGCGAGGCGCTTGCGCTGGCCTGGACCGGCCACCGGGCGAGCGACGAGCTGAGCGGCTGGCTCGCCCTGCCCCGGCTGGCCGATGTGGACGCGGCGGCGGCCGGGCTCGCCCAGGGCAATGTGCCGCCGCTGGCCGTGTGCCTCGCCGGGGCCGATGGGCGCATCGCCGGGATCGCCGCCACCGAGGTGCCCTGCCGCCCCCTGCCGCCGGCCGATCTGGTGGAGGACGACGCGTCGCCCTGGCGGACGGCCGAGTGGATGGCGGGCAGCGATGCCGATGCCCGGCTCGACCCCGCCGACGGGTTGCTGGTGTTTGCCAACAACCGGCTCGATCGGGCACCCGGCCGGGCGCTGGCCTACATGGTCTCCGCCGATGACCGGGCGGTGCGGCTGCGCCACCTGCTCGCCGGCACCCTCGACCTGGCCGGGCTGGACGCCGCCCAGCGGGACGTGTTCGCCGCATCGGAGCACGCCTTGGCGCAGGCCATTGTGGATGCGGTGGCACGGGCGGGGCTCGATGCCGGCCGCCACCGCAAGGTGCTGGAGCTGCTGGCGGGGTGGGATGGGCGCTTCGACGCCGGCTCCCGCGGTGCCCTGGCCCATGTGGCCGTGGCGGGCGGGCTGCTGCGCGCCTTCGGCCGCCGCCGGGCCGCGGCGTATCGGGCGATCCGGCGGGTGCCAAACCTGCTCATGGACTGGCTGGCCGAGGCCGATCCGACAGCACTGCGCCAGGCGCTGGACCCGGCGCTGCGCTGCGCCGCCCGCACGCTGGCGCGCCACGGCGATTGGGGCACGGTGCACCGGCTGGCGCCAAACCACCCCTTCGCCCGGGTGCCGCTGCTGGGCCGGCGCTTCGCCGTGCCCGATCACCCGGCCGCAGGATCGCTGGATACGGTCAACCAGACCTCCCACGCCTACGGGAGGCACCGCCACGCCACCTTCTACGGAGCGGTCAGCCGCTTTTCCTGCGACCTTGCGGACCCGGACAGTGCGCACGCGGTGCTGCTGGGCGGCCAGGACGGCTGGCTCGGCAGTTCCACCTTCGCCGACCAGATCGCGCTGTGGACGGCGGGCGACCACATCGCCCTGCCCCTCACGCCCGAGGCCGTGGCTGCGGCCCACCCCCACGAAACAGTGATCGTGCCGCCCGCCTAGAGCTTTGCCGCCGCTTCCACCGCGGCGCGGGCACCGCCGGCCAGGATGGCCTTGAGTGCCGCCACCACCGGGTCCACGAAACCGGGGGCGGCCGCCAGATCGCTGCCGAACACCTGGGGAACGCCGAGCAGCGCCTTCGCCATGGCTTCGGCATCGCCCAGCGCCGGGGCGGCGCGCTGCTTCAGCGTGTCGGCCAGCGGGTCCTGCACGGCGATGGGGTTGCCGGCCTCGTCCACCCCGGCGGCGTAGCGCATCCACCCGGCCACCGCGAGGGCGATGCGGCCGATCGGCTGGCCGGCCGCCAGGCGCCGGCGGGCGGGGGCGAGCAGCCGCTGGGGCAGCTTCTGCGAGCCGTCCATGGCGATCTGGTAGGTGGTGTGCTTCAGCGCCGGATTGCCGAAGCGGGCGATCAGCGCGTCCTTGTAGGCCGTCAGGTCCACGCCGGGCGGCAGGCTGAGGGTGGGCGTCATCTCCGCGTCCATCAGCGCCCGCACCAGCCGGGCGAAGGCGGGGTCGCCGATGGTCTGGGCAATGGTGGCGTAGCCGGCGAGATAGCCCAGATAGGCCATGGTGGAGTGGCTGGCGTTGAGCAGGCGCAGCTTCATCTGCTCGAACGGTTCCACCTCGCCGACGAACTGGGCGCCCGCGGCCGCCCAATCGGGGCGCGAGCCGCAGAAGGCATCTTCGATCACCCATTGGGTGAAGGGCTCGGTCATCACCGGCCAGCGGTCTTCCACACCCAGCAGGCCCGCCACCTCGCTGCGGTCGGCATCGGTGGTGGCCGGCACGATGCGGTCCACCATGGTGCACGGGAAGGTGACGTGGTCGCCGATCCAGCGGGCCAGCGCCGGTTCCACCAGTTCGGCAAGGCGCAGCACCACCCGGCGCACCACCGCCCCGTTGGAGGGCAGGTTGTCGCAACACACCACGGTGGCGGGCGGCAGCCCGGCGTCGCGGCGGCGGCGCAAGCCTTCCACCAGCACGCCGATGGCGGTGGCGGGTGCGCGCGGGCTGGCGATATCCGCCACCACCTCCGGCCGGGCTTCATCCAGCGTCCCGGTGGCGGGGTCGTGGCAATAGCCCTTCTCCGTCACCGTCAGGGTGATCACGCGGGTGGCCGCATCCGCCAGGGCTGCCAGCACCGCTTCGGGATCTTCCGGCATCACCAGCAGGCGGGTGAGTGCCCCCACCACCTGCAGGCGCGTGTCGGCCCCGTCGCGCACGGCGATGGTGTAAAGCCCATCCTGCGGCCCCAGGGCATCGCGGGTGGTGGGGCTGCGCAGGCTGACGCCGACGATCCCCCAATCGAGCGGTGCTCCCGGCTGCGCCAGGGCGGCATCGGTATAGGCCGCCTGGTGGGCGCGGTGGAAGGCGCCGACGCCCAGATGCACGATGCCGGGAGCGAGCCGGGCGCGGTCGTAACCGGGCCGGGCGACGGTGGGGGCCAGCGAGGCCAGCGCGGCGCTGTTGAGGCGGCCGGTCATGGCCTAAACCCCCAGCCGGTAGGTCTGCTTCACCAGCTGGTAGGCGAGATCGTGGGCCACCTCCGCCGCCTCGTCCTCGTCCATCCGGTGGTCGCCCACCAGCTCCGCCAGATAGGCGCAGTCGACCCGGCGGGAGACGTCGTGGCGCGCCGGGATCGACAGGAAGGCGCGGGTGTCGTCGTTGAAGCCGACGGTGTTGTAGAAGCCCGCCGTTTCGGTGATCTGGCGGCGGTAGCGCAGCATGCCTTCGGGGCTGTCGTAGAACCACCAGGCCGGCCCCAGCCTGAGGATCGGGTAGTGGCCGGCCAGCGGCGCCAGCTCGCGGCTGTAGGAGGTTTCGTCCAGCGTGAACAAGATCAGCGTCAGCCCCGGCTCGTTGCCGAAGCGGTCGAGCAGCGGCTTCAGGCCCATCACATAGCCGGTGGGGCCGGGGATATCCGCCCCCATGTCGCGCCCGAAGCGCTGGAACACCAACGGGTTGTGGTTGCGCACCGAACCGGGGTGGAGCTGCATCACCAGCCCGTCTTCCAGGCTCATGCGCGCCATTTCCGTCAGCATCTGGCCGCGGAACAGCTCCGCATCGTTGGCCGAAAAACTGCCGGACAGCACCCGGTCCAGCAGCTCCTGGCACACCTTGGCCGAGAGGTCGGCGGTGGTGGTGGAGGGATGGCCGTGGTCGGTCGAGGTGGCCCCGCCGACCTCCTTGAAATAGGCCCGCCGGTTGGCGAGTGCCGCCAGATAGCCGGACCAGGTGGCGGTGTCCTCCCCGGTTATCTCGCCCAGCTTGGCGACGTTGGCGGCGAAGCCTTCGAAGTCCGGGTCCACCACCGGATCGGGCCGGTAGGCGGTGACCACGTTGCCCGGCCAGCCGCTTTCGCGGATCGCCCGGTGGTGATCGAGCGGGTCCAGCGGGTTTTCGGTGGTGGCGATGGCCTCTATGCCGAAGCGCTCGAACAGGGCGCGCGGCCGGAACTCCGGCGTTTTCAGCTTGGCGTCGATGGCATCGTAGATCTCATCGGCCGTATCCGGCCCCAGGCGCACGCGCAGGTCGAACACCTCGTGCAGCACATGGTCCAGCCACATGCGCGATGGCGTGCCGCGGAACAGGTACCAGTGCTCGGCGAAGGTGCGGAAGATGGCGCGCGGATCGGTTTCCACCGCACCGCCGTCCTTCGGCGCGATGCCCAGCTTCTCCAGCGGCACGCCCTGGCTGTAGAGCATGCGGAACAGGTAGTGGTCCGGCACGATCAGCAGCTTGGCGGGATCCGGGAACGCCGCGTTCTCGGCAAACCAGCGCGGATCAGTGTGGCCGTGCGGGCTGACGATGGGCAGCCCGGCCACCTGGTCGTAGAGCCGGCGGGCGATGGCGCGCAGACCCGGATCGGGCGGCAGCAGGCGGTCTTCGTGCAGGATGAGCTGGCGGTTGGGCATGGTTGGGTCCTGGCAACGGGGGCAACGGCGCCCTGCACCCACAACGCAGGCGCCTGCTGCCCAGGAAGGGAACTAAGTTCCACCCTAGCCGCCCTGCCCCGCCCTCGGCAACTCGGGGCCACTGGCCGGGCGACCGGCCCGCCGACTGGCCCGCCGACTGGCCCGGCGACTGGCCCCGCCGCCCGTTCGGCCGGCGAAGGTGCGGGTACCGGGGGGTCCGCCGG
>JAGQRL010000188.1 GCA_020425485.1 Rhodospirillaceae bacterium | reverse complement strand
GCGGCGGTGGAGGAAACCTTCGTCAACCGCAACCCCACGTCGACGCTCAAGCTGGGCACCGCCCGCGGCGTGGTGCTGCTGGTGCCGGCCCTGCGTGGCCTGCCGGTGGCGGAATACGGCGCCAACCACATCAAGAAGTCGGTGGTCGGCGTCGGCCATGCCGACAAGACCCAGGTGCAGATGATGGTGCGCGTGCTGCTGCCGGGCATCGCCATCGCCAATGCCGATGCCGGCGATGCGCTGGCCGTCGCCATTTGCCACGCCCACCACCGGCAGACGGGGGCGGCGGTGGCGCGCCAGGCGGCGGCACGGTCGACGGCGCGGGCGGCGGGCCGGTGATCGCGCGCCTGAAAGGGCTGGTGGACTCGATCGCGACGGACAGCGCCGTGATCGATGTGAACGGCGTCGGCTATCTGGTGCATGCGCCGCGCCGCACGCTGGACCATCTGGCCATCGGCCAGCCGGCCGCGCTCCACATCGAAACCCATGTGCGCGAGGACCACATCCACCTCTACGGCTTCATCGATGCCGAGCAGCGCACCTGGTTCCGCCGGCTGACCACGGTGCAGGGGGTGGGGGCCAAGGTGGCGCTGGCCATCCTGTCGGTCGCCGAGCCCGAAGCGCTGCTGCTGGCGATCCTCGCCCAGGACAAGGCGGCGCTGGTGCGCGCCGACGGCGTGGGGCCGAAGCTGGCCGCCCGCATCCTGGCGGAACTGAAGGACCGCATCGACGCGCCCCAGGCGGTGCCGACGGCGGCCGCCGCCGCTTCCGTCAACGGTGCCAAGCCGGGGTCCGTGCCCGCTGGTGTGCCCGCGGCCGCAGCGGCGCGCGACGACGCCATCTCCGCGCTGGTCAATCTCGGCTACGAGCGCAGCGAAGCCTTCGCCGCCGTCACCCGTTGCCAGGCCGAGCTGGGCGGTGAGGCGGAGGTGGGCGAGTTGCTGCGCACCGCGCTGAAGGGCCTGGCGCGATGAGCGATCCCGACCGCCTGGTGGATGCAGCCCCGGCCGAAGGCGACGGCGGCGAGGCGGAGCTGCGGCCGCAGCGGCTCGATGGCTTCATCGGCCAGCGCCAGGTGCGCGACAACCTGGCAGTGTTCGTGCACGCCGCCCGCGGGCGCGGCGAGGCGCTGGACCATGTGCTGCTGCACGGCCCCCCCGGCCTGGGCAAGACCACGCTGGCGCAGATCGTGGCGCGCGAGCTGGGCGTCGGCTTCCGCATGACGTCCGGGCCGGTGATCGCGCGGGCCGGCGACCTGGCGGCCATCCTCACCAACCTGCAGCCCCGCGAGGTGCTGTTCATCGACGAGATCCACCGCCTCAACCCGGCGGTGGAGGAAATCCTCTACCCGGCCATGGAGGATTTTCAGCTCGATCTGGTGATCGGCGAAGGGCCGGCCGCCCGCTCGGTGCGCATCGACCTGCCGCCCTTCACCCTGGTCGGCGCCACCACGCGCTCGGGCCTGGTCAGCCGGCCGCTGCGCGACCGCTTCGGTATCCCGTTGAGGCTCGATTTCTACCAGCCCGACGAACTTCGCCAGATCGTCGCCCGCGCCGCAGCCCTGCTCGGCTGCCCGCTGACGGAAGACGGTGCCGCCGAAGTGGCGGGGCGTGCCCGCGGCACCCCGCGGGTGGCCGGACGCCTGCTGCGCCGCGTGCGCGACATCGCCTCGGTGGGCGGCTGGGAACGTATTGACGCCGCCCATGCCGATGCTGCATTGCAGCGCCTGGAGGTCGACGGGCGCGGTCTCGACGCGATGGATCGCCGCTATCTTGCCGCGATTGCAGAGCACTACGGCGGTGGCCCGGTGGGTGTGGACACCCTGGCTGCGGCCCTGTCGGAACAGCGTGACGCGATCGAGGACGTTATCGAACCGTATCTGATGCAACAGGGCCTGGTGCAACGCACACTGCGCGGGCGCATGCTGACGGAGGCGGCGTTCCGCCATCTGGGCCTCACCCCGCCCGCTGCCATCCAGCCCGACCTGTTGGGAGATGCCTGATGCCCTTCGACCGCGACAGCGCGGGCTTCCGCTGGCCGGTGCGGGTCTATTGGGAAGACACCGATGCCGGCGGCATCGTCTATCACACCGCCTATCTGCGCTTTGCCGAACGCGCGCGCACTGAAATGCTGCGCGCCGCCGGCATCGACCAGAGCCGGCTGCTCGCCGAAACCGGGATGGCCTTCGCGGTCGCCCGCATGGAGGTGGACTTCAAGCGGCCGGCGGTGCTGGACGACGCCTTGGAAGTGGCGGTCCACCTGGCGGAACTGGCCCAGGCCAGCCTGCGCCTGACCCAGGTGATCCGGCGCGGCTCCGATGAGCTGGTGCGCCTGGCGGTGCGGCTGGCCTGCATCGACCGGCGCGGCCGCCCGGTGCGGATGCCACGCGATGTCGGAGCCGCGATTGCGGAGCAGACCGGCCATTCCCGCCTGGACACGACCCGCCCGGTCTTGGCATGACCCGCCGCCAGAAGCGTTAGGGAGACAAGAAGCGATTATGGACCATCTTCTGAGCGATCTGCTGACCGGGCTGCTGGGCGGTTTCGACCTCGCCCATGCCGGCCGCGGGCTCGGGCTGGACCTGGGCCAGCTTGGCCATTTCCTGGGGGTTCAGGATGTCACCCCGCTGCCGGCGACACCGGTGGAGGGGGGTGGTGCCCTGCCGGCCCTGCCCGGCGTCGGCACCGGCGTGGAAGGGGCGGTGCCCAACCAGCTTGAGCTGTGGCACCTGTTCCTCGCCGCCGACATCGTGGTGAAGGCGGTGATGATGATGCTGGTGGCGGCCTCGGTGTGGTGCTGGGCCATCATCTTCGAAAAATGGGTGCGCCTGCGCCGGTTGCGCCGCCGCGCCGCCGCCTTCGAGGACACCTTCTGGTCGGGCAATTCGCTGGAAGAGCTGTACGACCGCATCGGCGACGACCCGCGCGACCCCATGGCGGCGGTGTTCGTGGCCGGGATGAAGGAATGGCGCCACGCCAACCAGCGCGGGCTCGTCAGCACCGGCACCATGCGCGCGGGCCTGCACCAGCGCATCGAGCGGGTGATGGGGGTGGCGCAAACGCGCGAGCTGGGGCGGGTGGAAGGCAACATGACGTTCCTTGCCTCCACCGGGTCCGTCGCCCCCTTCGTCGGGCTGTTCGGCACCG
>JAGQRL010000187.1 GCA_020425485.1 Rhodospirillaceae bacterium | reverse complement strand
TCCATGAACCCCGGCAGGTTTTCCCAGTGGATGGCGCAGCTATAGCCGTCCAGCAGCTTGGCGCGCGCCAGCACATAGGCACCGGTGCAGACGGCACCGATCTTGGTGCCCTGGCGTTCGATTCGCCGGAGCCAGGCAAAGGTGTCGTCGTCGCGATAGCGCTCCACCCCCAGGCCGGAACACACCACCAGGATGTCGAACAGCTTGGTGTTGGGGTAGTCGCGCTTCAGGTCTTCCATGGAACGGTCGACGTTGACGCCGATGCCGTTGCTGGCGCGCACCGGCCAGCCATCCTTGGAAATCACCGTCCAGCTGTAGAGCGGGGTGCCCGACAGGCGGTTGGCGATGCGGATCGGCTCCACCGCCGTGGAGAAGGCAATCATCGAGAAATTGGGGATGAGCAGGAACCCGACCGATGCTGTCTCGCTCGCCACCGACGTCGTGCGCATTCCCAACTCGTTGCTGTGACTGTCCAACTCGGCCCTTCCAATGCGATGAAACCATCATGAAACGCGATGTCGCAACTTGACAAGAGATCTGTCGCGTTTGGCGGGGTGGAAGCACCCGAAAGCGGAGGACAGCGGGGCCAAGGGCGGCTTCCCGCCATGTCGCCGGGCCACCATAAGGCGTCGCGTCGATGACGGCGGCTCGCGGGGCCGGATGTCAGGGTCCGGGGTCCGCCGGCTTACCGGCCGGGCAGCGTATCGGGCCGCCGGCCCGCAAAGGCCCCCGCAGAGGCCCCCGCAAAGGCCAAAGAAGCGAACGAACAACAAATCGAACGAGAGGGAACGGCGCCCCATGTCGGTCAAGTCGGATATCGAGATCGCGCGCGCAGCGCAGCTCCAGCCCATCTGGACCATCGCCGACCGGCTCGGCATCCCGGAAACCGCCATCCACCCCTATGGCCGCTTCGTCGGCAAGGTGGACCTCGATCACATCGCCTCGCTGAAGGACCGGCCGGACGGCAAGCTGATCTTGGTGACGGCGATGACGCCGACGCCGGCGGGTGAGGGCAAGACCACCACCACCGTGGGCCTCGGCGACGGGCTCAACCGCATCGGCAAGAAGGCGTTCGTGTGCCTGCGCGAACCCAGCCTGGGGCCGTGCTTCGGCATGAAGGGCGGGGCGGCCGGCGGCGGCTATGCCCAGGTGGTGCCGATGGAGAACATCAACCTCCACTTCACCGGCGATTTCCACGCCATCGGTTCTGCCCACAACCTGCTGGCAGCCTTGCTCGACAACCACGTCTACTGGGGCAACGACCTGGGCGTGGACGTGCGCCGCATCGTGCTGCGCCGGGTGATGGACATGAACGACCGGTCGCTCCGGCAGATCAACTCCTCGCTCGGCGGCGTGGCCAACGGCTTCCCCCGCGAAGATGGGTTCGACATCACCGTGGCGTCCGAGGTGATGGCGATTTTCTGCCTGTCGCGCTCGATGGCCGAGCTGGAAGAGCGGCTGGGCAAGATGGTGGTGGCCTACACCCGCGACCGCACGCCGGTGACGGCAGCCGACATCAAGGCGCCCGGCCCCATGGCGGTGCTGCTGCGCGACGCGCTGGCGCCCAACCTGGTGCAGACGCTGGAAGGCAACCCGGCCTTCGTGCACGGCGGGCCGTTCGCCAACATCGCCCATGGCTGCAACACCGTGATGGCGACGCGGGCCGCCCTGAAGATGGCGGACTACGTGGTGACGGAAGCCGGCTTCGGCGCCGATCTGGGGGCGGAGAAGTTTTTCGACATCAAGTGCCGCAAGGCCGGCCTGAAGCCGGATGCCGCGGTGGTGGTGGCAACGATTCGCGCGCTGAAGATGCATGGCGGCGTGGCCAAGGGCGATCTCGGCAAGCCCAACCCGGCCGCGGTGTCCAAGGGCCTCGCCAATCTCGGCCGCCACCTGCGCAACGTCGCCCAGTTCGGCGTGCCCGCCGTGGTCGGCATCAACCGCTTCATCACCGACACCGACGAGGAGATGGAGTTGGTGCGCAAATACTGCGCGGAGTTCGGCGTGGAGGCGTTCGTCTGCACCCACTGGGCGGATGGCAGCGCCGGCACCGAAGCCATCGCCCACAAGGTGGCGGAGTTGGCGGACGGCGGCAGCTCCCAGTTCCGCACGCTCTACCCCGACGACATGGGCCTGTGGGAAAAGACGCGCACCATCGCCCGCTCCATCTACGGGGCCGATGACATCATCGCCGACAAGAAGGTGCGCGACCAGTTCACCCAGCTTCAGGACGGCGGCTACGGCAGCTTCCCCATCTGCGTGGCGAAAACCCAGTACAGCTTCTCCACCGATCCCAACCTGAAGGGCGCGCCGTCGAACCACGTGGTGCCGATTCGCGAGGTGAGGCTGGCCGGCGGGGCGGAGTTCCTGGTGGTGATCTGCGGGGAGATCATGACCATGCCCGGCCTGCCGCGGGTGCCGGCGGCCAACTCCATCTGCATCGACGAAAGCGGGCAGATCGCGGGCTTGTTCTGAGGACTGCGGGGCGGCCGGATCAGGGCGTGATCGCCGGCAGGCCGATCCCCGTGCTCGGCGGGTTGGGGTCCACCTGGGGCGCCAGCGCGCGGGCGGTCGCCCGGTCGGCTTCCAACTGGCTGCGCAGACGCTGAAGATCGGCCGCCGTCGGCAGGTCGGGCGGCGGATCGGGCACGTCCACCAGGCGCGGGAAGGTCTGGGCCGCCGCCGGGCGGGGAATCGCATCGGGCGTGCCGGCAAAGGGCGTGGGATCGACCACCGGTTCGCACGCCGCCACCAGCAGGGCGAGCCCGGCCAGCCAGGCGGCGGTCAGGCCGGTTCTGCCGGGGTGCCTAGGGGCGTCAGGGGCGCAGCTTGGCATAGAGGTTCCTCAGATGCGCGCGGTCGTCGCGCGACAGCCCTTCGGTGGTCATGCGCTGGGCATAGCCCTGTACCATGGATTTGAGCCGCGCCGGCACCCGCTCAGATGCCAGGAGGGCATCGATCACTTCCTGATCGCTCAGCCGCAGGGTGGCGGCCGGCGGGTTCGGCACGCCGGCCTGGCCATCGCTCCAGCGCGATTCCTTGCGCATGTTGGCGTGCGGCGGCTGGTACTGGTTGGGCCGCGGCGGGCCGGCCAGCACCTCCGCCCAGGTCAGCTTGGCCGAGCGCACGAGTGCATCGGCCTTGCGGGCCGCGGCCAGGGCTTCGCCGTCATGCGGGCTGCTCATCAGCCCCAGCAGCTTTTCCAGCCGCTCGCGGTCCAGGCTGTCCTTCAACTGCTCCGGCATTGCGCTCCTCTCGTGCCGGCAAAACCCCGGATCCGGGCGACGCGCCACCGTTACCCTTGTCGATGCCAGCATGGCGTGCCTATGGTCCGCCGCCATCATGCGACGGAAAGTATGAGACGAACATGAAGTTGCAGGCTCTGGGAACGGCAGTTTTGGTGGGGGCGCTGTGGGTCGGCGCCGCCGGTCGTGCCAATGCGGACGTGGAAGAAGCGCAGGCGGCCCTGCAGGCCGGGGACATCGCGCAGGCCATCGAAATCCTGCAAGTCGATGCCGAGGCCGGCGATCCGGTCGCCCAGTATCAGCTTGCCGCCATCCTGGCCTCGCCCATCGGCGACGCGCGCGACGTGCCTGCGGCACTCCAGTGGCTCACCATGGCGGTGGAACAGAACCACCCGCCGGCCCTGCTGCTGTCCGGCCGATTCTATGAGATCGGCCTCGGCGCGCCCCAGGACCTGGAACTGGCGCGCCAGGCCTATCGGGCGGCGGCGGAAGCCGGCGTGGAAGCGGCCTCCCGCCTGCTGGTGTGGGATGCCTGCTGGCAGGCGCCGACGCAGGAATGCCTGCTGGAGATGGTGGACGAACAGCTCATCGGCGAGCAGTTCCGCGATCCGGTGGCCGGGCGCACCCTGATCTCGGTCACCGAATGGCTTTTGCGCCTCGGCGAGTACGACCGCGCCGTCGAGTTCCTGGGGGTTGCCCAGACGCTGCCGTTGGGGCTGGAGCAGACCGAACGGCTCGCCGCGCTGTTCGGCGATGCAGCCCAGGGGCTGGCCGCGGCCGGCCGGATGGACGACGCCCGTTCGGTCGTCGATGCCTTCGCCGAGCCGGCGGCGCGAATCATCCCGCTCAGCCGGGTTGCCGGCGCAGTGGCCGAGAGCGACCCGGAAGCCGCCCAATCGCTGCTGGCGGAAGTCGTGGAGGCGGCGAACACGCTGCCCAACGACATCGCGCGGGCCGATGCCTTCACCAAGGCCGCGGCCGCCCTGCTGGACGAGGGGGCGGACGATCTGGCGCGGCAGATGGCCACTGCGGCCGGCGAAGCGCTGCCCGAGGCGACCATGCTCACCTTGTCGGAAGTCAACCAGGTGCGCGCCGGCTTGGCCGAAGTGCTGGGCCGGTTCGGCGATGTGGAGGCGGCCCGCACCGTTGCCGAGGACGCCGGGGGCACGGTCGGCCCGATCTGGTTTGCCGCCGCCCAGGGCCTGCTGGCCGCCGGCGAAACGGCCGCCGTGCGCGAGATGCTGCCGGAAGTTCCCGATCTGCCGCTGCGCGCCAACCTCGCCGTGTCGCTGCTGGAGCAGGATGGCGAGGCTGCCGATGCCGCCACCATCGACGAAACGATGGAGCTGCTGGGCGGCCTGGCGGCCGATCTCAATCGTGTGCACCTGACGCAGCGGCTGGCGCGGGCGCTGGCCGGCGCGGGCGTTGCCGACCGGGCGCTGGACGCCGTGGAGCTGATCGACCTGCCGCTGGCCCGTGCCCAGACGCTGGAAGCCGTACAGGCCGCAACGGCCGACCCGGACCTCAGCACGCGGATCGCGCTGGCGCTGGCGCATGCCGCCGGCCTCAGCGATGCCGATCTGCCGGGGGTGTCCGCCGCGCCGGCCGAACCCGGTGCTGCCGACGTTGAGGGGCTGCTGATGGGCGGTGCCGAAGCGCCGCTGTTCGCCGACGGTCCGCTGGCGGACGAGGCGCTGCGGCTGGCGGTGCGCGGGCTGGCGCGGATCGATGCCGCCGATGCGGTGGAGGCGGCACTCGCCCATTTCGACAGCGACCAGCGCCGCTTCTACGCCCGCCTGGCCGCCATCGATGCCGCCGGGTCGGCCGGCTCGCCGGTGGTGGAGGAGCAGGTGGCCGCCGCTTTGGAGGTTGCCGCCCCGCGGAACGGGCTGTTCCTGGGGCGCGCGCTGGCCCAGCTTGCCCGCACCCTGATCGGCATCGACGCCGTTGACGAGGCGGTCGCCACCCTGCGGCGGATCGAAAACCCCTACGTGCTGGTGACGACGACGCTCGATCTGGTCGCCCATATCGGCGCGACCGAAGGGTAGGGCAGAGCCCGGCCGAGTTCCTCCGCGCCGGGCACCGAACCGGCGAAACCGATGCGGTGGCTGCCGATTGGCCGGTGGTCTGGGGCAGGCACGTCGCAGGCACACCAGATCACCGGCCCACAGGTCGCTGGGGAGATTGAAAGCTGCGGTCGGGTTTGCGACGGTGCCGCCAGATCACCAGCGAGCCCGGCATGCAGCGCTATTCTTTCCTCACTCTCGCCCGCAACGCGCTCAGCTACCATGAGCACTGGCAGGAGGCCTGGCGGTCGCCCAACCCGCAGCCGGCCTACGATGCGGTGATCATCGGCGGCGGCGGCCACGGGCTTGCCACCGCCTACTATCTGGCGGCCGAGCACGGCATCACCCGCGTGGCGGTGCTGGAAAAGGGGTGGATCGGCGGCGGCAACACCGGCC